>NZ_JBIAVO010000020.1:0-47520 GCF_042894345.1 Kitasatospora sp. NPDC001540 | reverse complement strand
TGGCTCGGCCCCCCCAGTGGTGGGTGCGACGCCGTGGGTTTTTCAGGGGGTGGATCAAAACCCCGGCGGGGGGGGGGCCGCCCCCCCGCCCCCCCCCCCCCACCCCCTGCACCTGCTGGAGGTCAGCCCATGCTCTTCTGCCCGTCCAGGGACTCCCGGATGATGTCGGCGTGCCCGGCGTGCTGGGCGGTCTCGGCGATGATGTGCATCACGGTGCGCCGGGCCGACCAGCTCGCCCCGGGGGTGAACCAGGGCGCGGCGGGCAGCGGGTGCGAGACGCCCAGGTCGGCCAGGCCCGCCAGCAGCTCGTCGGTGCCGCGGGCCACCGCCTCGTACGCGGTGAGGACGCCGAGCAGGGTCTCCCCGGGCAGCAGCCGGAACTCGTCGACCCGGGCCTGGAAGTCGGCCTCGGCCATCGCGTGGAAGTCGGGCATCGCGGAGGTGCCGACGGCGATGAACGCCGCCCAGGTCCGCTCCACCGAGGTGACGTGCTTGATCAGGCCGCCGATGGTGAGCTCGCTGACGGTGGTGCGGCGGGCGGCCTGCTCGTCGGTGAGGCCGCGGGCGGTGAACCGCAGGAAGTGCCGGACGGCGCGGAGCTCCGCGATCAGGTCGGCGTGCTCGGGGGTCGGGCCCTCGGCGGTCGCGTCGGGGTACTGGCCCTCCGCCGTCTCGACGACCCCGGTGTTCTCGACGTTCTCAACGGTCTCGGTGCTCATGCTGTCGCTCTCCCATCGCCACGGCGGTCCTGCTCGCTTCCTTCGTGTTCCACGCTACGGACCATTGCGGTCACTTCCCGTCCGCAATTGCCGGAGGATGGGATCCATGGCCGACACCAGCGCCCGCACCCTGCGCCTGCTCACCCTGCTGCAGTCCCACCGCTTCTGGCCGGGCGAGGAGCTCTCCACCCGGCTCGGCGTCTCCCCGCGCACGCTGCGCCGCGACGTGGACCGGCTGCGCGAGCTCGGCTACCCGGTGGAGGCCCGGCGCGGCGTGGACGGCGGCTACCAGCTGGCGGCGGGGGCGGCGCTGCCGCCGCTGGTGATCGACGACGAGGAGGCGGTGGCGCTGGCCGTCGGGCTGCAGGTGGCGGCGGACAACGCGGTGGAGGGCCTCGCGGAGGCGTCCGTGCGGGTGCTGGCGAAGGTGGTGCAGGTGATGCCGGCCCGGCTGCGCCGCCGGGTCGAGGCGCTGCGGACGGTCACCGTCCCGGCGGACTGGCGGGTGGACACCGCCGCCCGGATCGCCCCGGACGTCCTCACCGCCGTCGCCCTGGCCTGCCGGGACACCGAGCGGCTGCGCTTCCGGTACGAGGCGGCGGGGGGCGCGGCCTCCGAGCGGCACGCGGAGCCGCACGGCCTGGTCCGGCTGGGCCGCCGCTGGTACCTGGTCGCCTACGACCTGACCCGCCAGGACTGGCGCACCTTCCGCCTGGACCGCCTGGCCGGGCCCGAGCCGACCGGGGCCCGCTTCCTGCCGCGCACCCTCCCGGCCGCCGACGCCGCCGAGTTCGTCCGGGCCGGCCTGCAGGGCCAGCCCCGCCCGCACCGGGTCGAGGCGCTGGTGGAGGCACCCACGGCGACCGTCCGGGAACGGCTCGGCGCCTGGGCCGAGGTGCGGGAGGCCGGGCCGGGGCGCAGCCGGGTGCTGATGCAGGCGGACGCCCTGGAGTGGCCCGCGATGGCGCTCGGTTCGCTGGGGGTGGACTTCGAGATCGCCTCCCCGCCGGAGCTGTCCGCCCTGCTGGCCGCCTGGGGCGAACGCTTCACCCGCTGCACGCGCGCCAACGGCCGGGCAGAATCGGCAGGGTGACGACACCGCAGCTGCTCACTCCCGCCGAGGCCGCCGAACGCTCGGGGTTCAGCCTGGACACCCTGCGCTACTACGAGCGGATCGGCCTGCTCACCTCCATCACCCGCGCCACCAGCGGCCACCGCCGGTTCAGCCCGGACGACATCGGCTGGCTGGGCATCCTGCGCTGCCTGCGCGACACCGGCATGCCGATCGCCGACATGCGCCGCTACGCCGAACTCGCCCGCACCGAGGGCCCGGAGAGCCTGCTCGGCCGGATCGAGCTGCTGGAACGCCACGACAGCGCCGTCAACGACCGGATCGCCCTGCTGGAACGCCAGCGCGCCCACCTCCGCGACAAGATCGACTACTACCGCAGCGTCCTGCCCGCCGACCGCACCGCCGACTGAGCCCGGCCCGCTCCCGGCAGCCCTCAGCCCATGGTCCGCTGCCCGTCCAGCGCCTCGCGCAGGATGTCGGCGTGCCCGGCGTGCTGCGAGGTCTCCGCGATGACGTGCAGCAGCACCCGCCGCACGCTCCACGCCGCGCCGGGTTCGAACCAGGGCGCCTCGGGCAGCGCCTGCTCGCTGTCCAGGTCGAGGGTGGCGACCAGGGTGTCGGTGTGCTCGGCGACGGCCCGGTAGCGCTCCAGCAGGACGTCCAGGGTCTCGCCGTCGGTCATCCGGAACTGCGCGGCCCAGCTGTCGGCGTCATCGGGCGCGCCCTCGGCGCGCATCGCCTCGGCGCCGCCGACGGCGAACCGCAGCCAGCGCTCCTCGACCCCGGCGACGTGCTTGATCAGCCCGCCGAGGGTCAGTTCGCTGACGGTGGTGCGCCGTTGGGCCTGTTCGTCGGTGAGTCCGCGCGCGGTGTAGCGCAGGAAGCCGCGCTGCTTGTCCAGGGCGGCCAGCAGGTCGGCGCGTTCGCCGGTGAGCTCGGGGAGCGGCTCGGGGAGCGGGGTGACCATGCCTCAGGCCACCTCCACCGTGTTCGGCCGCGCGCCCTCGGCGGCCCCGGGGTCGATCAGCGAGAACGCCGCGCCCTGCGGGTCGACGAAGGAGGCGAAGCGCCCGAACGGGCTGGTCATCGGCCCGAAGACGAGCTGCCCGCCGGCCTGGGCGACCCGTCCGGCGGCGGCGTCGCAGTCGTCCACCAGGAAGTAGACGCTGATGAACGGCGGCACCTGGGCGGGCACGTCCGGCCCCATGCCCATCGCGCCGAGCACGGGCGCGTCGCCGAGGTGGTAGACGCTGTAGTCCACCTTGTCGTCGACGATCTTCCGCACCCGGTACGGGAACACCTGCGGGAAGAAGGAGTTGGCGGCGGCGGTGTCCCGGGTGAACACCTCGGCCCAGCCGTAGCTGCCGGGTGCGTCGCGCAGTTCGAAGCCCCGGTGGTCGCCGCTCTGCCAGAGGCCGAACACGACGCCCGCCGGATCCTGGGCGATCGCCATCGAACCGAAGCTGCCGACCTGCATCGGCTCCATCAGCACGCCGCCACCGGCCGCCCGGATCCGCTGCGCGGCGTCCGCCACGTCGTCGGTGGACAGGTAGAGCACCCACGCGGAGTGCCCCTCCTGCCCGGGCGGCGGCGGGACGATCGCGGCGACCGCCTTGCCGTCCTTCAGGGCCTGCGTGTAGCTGCCGAACTCGGACGCCGCCTCGCCGAACGTCCAGCCCAGCACCTGTCCGTAGAACGCCTTGGCGCCCTCCGGGTCGGCGAACATCGCGTCCGCCCAGACCGGGGTGCCCTCGGGTGGTGCCGTCACGGTGCCTCTCCCTCCGCTGTCGAGCCCCCCGCGGTCGGGGGCGGGGCCCGGGGCCCGCCGGCCCCGGGGGAAAGCACATGCCCCTGCCACGCTAGCCAGTGCCCCGGACGACCGCGCGGCGGCGCGCTCGGCGGCGTCCGGACGCCTGTTGCCTCGCAGTGACGATTCGCGCACGCCGCAGGGTCATCCGGCTGCGAGGCTCTGGTCATCACCCCGGAAGACGGAACGAGAGAACCGACGGGGCACCCACACCACCGACTCCGTTCCAGGGGGAACCATCCATGTCCGCGCGCGCCCGCCTCCGCCGCTCCTCCGCCGTCGCCCTCGTCTCCGCGATCACCGCCGGCTCCGTCCTGCTGCTGGCCGCCTGCGACCCGTCGGCCGACGCCAAGGCCGACGCCAAGGCCGCCGCACCGGCCACCACTCCCTCCCGCACCGCCGCTCCGACCGCGTCCGCGTCCCCGTCCGCCGCCACCACGACCGGCGCCGCCACGTCCGCCCCCGGCACGGCCACCCCGTCCGCCCCGGCCCAGCCGCCCACCCAGCCGGTCAAGGCCGCCCTCAACCTGACCAGGGGCACCGGGCTGACCATCAGCACCGGCACCAACACCGTGCTGATGGACGGCGGGGCCGTCGACTTCGGCACCGTGGTCCGCGACCTGGCCTGGTCCCCGGACGGCAAGCGCGCCGCCTTCGTCGACGGCAACGGCAACCTGGAGACCTCCGACCCGGACGGCAGCCACCAGACCGTCGTCGCCGAGGCCCCGTCCGGCGTCACCTGGTCCCACCCGACCTGGCAGGTCTTCACCCCCAACGCCGAAGAAAACAGCACCTACCTCAAGCCGAAGAACAACCTGCAGTTCACCGCGGACGACCACGGCACCCTGCGGATCCTGTCCGTGCCCGCACAGGGCGGCACCCCGGCCCCGATCCACCTGAACGGCCCCTCGGACGACACCCCGACGCCGATCCCGCAGACCGGCAACCTGTGGCCCAACGTCGGCAACCGGATCGGCTCCTCGGTCTACGCGAACAAGGACGACGGCCAGGTCTACATCCGTGACGAGTACCTGCGGCAGGAGGGCATGGCCGTCGCCAAGGGCTCGCAGCCCGACCGCGACGAAGAGGGGGACATCGTGTTCGTCCGCTCCGTCGCGGGCCACAGCCACCTGTTCACCAAGGGCAGCGACTACCGCGCGCCGGAGCGCGACCTGACCCCGCAGGCCACCGTCGACTACACCGAGCCGGCCTTCTCCCCCGACGGGAAGACCATCGCCTTCCGCGCCCCGGACGGCATCTACACCGTCCCCGCCAAGGGCGGCACCCCGACCAAGGTCTCCGACACCGTCGGCCTGCCCGCCTACCGCGGCTGACCGGCACGCCGTCACCGACCAGTCCCGGTTCGCGAATTCAGGGTCCGCGAACCGGGACTTCCCCCGCCGCCGGCCCCGCCCGCCTACTGCCGGTCGAGCCGGGCCAACTCCTCCTGCAGGTTCGGCAGTTGCTGGTCGGCGTTGTCGTGCGGGAGCCACTCGACCGGGTCCAGGAAGCGGAACAGCACCCTGGTCGGGGTGATCGCGAACTCGTACTCGGCGAAGCCGACCACCGCCCCCATGTCACCCCGGGCGGCCCCGCGCACCACGTGCGCGGTGAGCCCGTCCGGGGCGTCGCCCTGCGCCGACACCCGGCGGCGGGCGTTGGAGCGGGCCAGGTACGGACAGACCATCGCGGCGTACAGCATGCAGGCCCGGTGGCCGGGCCCCTCCGTGGTCGGCGCCATGTTCCGGTACGGGCGGCCCGCCGCCAGCGCCTCGCCGATCGCCGCCGCCTCCGCCCCGCCGACCACCCGCCACACCGGCCCCAGCGGCATCAGCGTGTTGCACACCGAGCACAGCCGCTCCCGGGCGCAGGCCGCGGACCGCTCGTGGTCGGTCAGCGCGAACTGCGGGCGCCCGTCCTCCCACGGGGTGATCGCGGGCACCGGGTAGCCCCGCTCGTCACGCGGGCGGGCCGCCACGGCGGGCGGCTCGGGAACGGCATCGAAGCGCATGCCCCATGCCTATCACGCCCCCCGCGCTCACCCGCGCGGCACCGCGTAGTCGGTCAACTCGGCGCTTCTGGGAGCGAGTTGCCCCCATTCGCCCGATACTTCCAGCACCGCCACCCCGGCCGTGGCGAACTTCTCCCGCAGCCGCTCCAGCGCCTCGCTCCCGTCCTCCCGGGCCAGCCCCAGCACCAGCCCCTGCACCTCGGGCCGGTGCCCGACCAGCAGCACGGTGCGCACCACCGACGGCAACTCCCGCAGCAGCTCCACGAGTTCGTCCGGCTCCGCGCGGTACGCCCGCGGCTCCAGGACGAGTTCGGGCGCGCCGCCGAGCTCCGGCTCGGCCAGCTCCCAGGTCTGCCGGGTGCGCACCGCGGTGGAGCACAGCACCCGGTCCGGCACCAACTCGTGCTCCGCCAGCCACCGTCCGGCCGCCACCGCGTCGGCCCGGCCGCGCTCGGCCAGCGGCCGCAGCTCGTCCGGGACGTCCGGCCAGTCCGCCTTGGCGTGCCGCAGCACGATCAACCGCCGCTGTTGGGTCATCCCCCCAGTGTGGCCCGCCCCGCGAACCGCGCTCCACCCAACGCGCGGACCGAGGGGCGATACCGGTGGAAAACCGGACGACACGACCGCGCCCGTTCGGTTAGCGTCGGGGCATGCGTGCCCTGACCGAGCCCGAGATCCGGGCGTCCTTCGTCAACTGCTCCAAGGGCGAGGCCAAGCGGCTGCCCGTCCCGCGCGACCTGGCCGAGCGCCGCTGGGCGGACCTGGACTTCCTCGGCTGGCGCGACCTCGGCGCCCCCGACCGGGCCTACCTGGTCGCCGTCCTCGACGGCGCCCCGGTCGGCATCACCCTCCGCTCGCCGAACGTGAGGCGCAGCCTGACCCGCACCAACGTCTGCTCGGTCTGCATCACCTCGCACGCCGGCAGCGGCGTCTCGCTGCTCACCGCCCCCCGCGCGGGCGCGGCGGGCCGCGAGGGCAACTCGGTCGGCACCTACCTCTGCGCCGACCTGGCCTGCTCGCTGTACGTCCGCGGCCTGCGCCGCCCCGCCACGGTCAGCCGCCCGGACGAGTCGCTCCCGCTGGAGGAGCAGATCGCCCGGACGGTCACCAACCTGGAGGCGTTCCTCCGCCAGGTGCTGGCCTGAGCCGTCACGGCGCCGACTGGTACTCCACCGTCAGCAGGGCCCGCCCCAGCGCGTGCGCGGTCAGCTGGAACCCGACCTGCGCCGCCGGGGTCTCCGGCCCGACCTCCAGGGCCGGCACGTCCAGCGCGTGCACCGCGAACACGTACCGGTGGGCCGGTCCGGGCGGCGGCGCCGCCCCGTCGTACCGGTGCCCCGGGAAGTCGTTGCGCACGTGGAACGCCCCACCGGGCAGCTCCCCGTCGCTCGCCCCCGCCCCGGCCGCCAGCTCGGTGACCTCCGCGGGCAGGTTCACCACCAGCCAGTGCCACCACCCCGCCGCCGTCGGCGCGTCCGGGTCGTAGCAGGTCACCGCGAACGACCGCGTCCCCGCCGGGAACCCCGACCACGACAACTGCGGCGACGTGTTCCCGGCCGCGTGCACCTGCGCGTCCGGCATCGTCCCCCCGTCCACCAGATCCGCGCTGCGCAGCCGGAACGCCGGCACCGGCGGCAGGAAGTCGTACGGAAGCGGAATGCGCCCGGTCATCGGTCACCGTCCTCGTCGAAGGCCCTGGGTATACCGCCCAGCCTATCCACGAACCCCCACATCAGGGGCCCGGGGAACGGCGGGTCCGAGCTGCTGGCGGCCGGAGCCCACCGGAGGTCCGTGCCGCTTCGGGCCCTCGTAACAGCACCCCGCAGCCGCCCCGGCCCGCCTCAGCTCCGCCAGAGCGCCTCCACCGCCGCCCCCAGCACCGTCCCCACCTTCCCCAGGTCGAAGACCAGGTCGAAGTGGTTGCGCCCGCCCACCAGCAGTTCGTGCACCGGCACCCCCGCCTCCCGCAGCGCCTCCGCGAACTCCGCCTGCTGCCGCCCGAACTCGTCCGTCTCGTGCTCGCCCAGCGCCAGCACCACCGGCGGCAGCGCAGCCAGCGCGGCCCGCCCCGCGCGCAGCGGGCTGAGCGCGGCGGCCCGGGCCGGGTCGAGGCCGAGCGGCTGGTTGACGTAGCTGAGGGCGACGGGTTCCAGGTCGTAGACGCCGCTGAGCAGCGCCGCCCCGCGGATCCGCCCGCGCAGCCGCTCGTCGAGCAGCGCGGACGCGGCCAGGTGCGCCCCGGCGGAGCTGCCGCTGAGCACGATCCGCTCCGGGTCGGCGCCGAGCTCCGCCGCGTGGTCGACCAGCCACCGCACGGCCGAGGTGGTCTGTTCGACGATCCGCTCGACCGTCCACCGCGGGGCGAGCCCGTAGCCGACGGCGGCGAACGCGGTGCCGTGCGGGACGAGGTCGAGCGCGGGGAAGGCGGAGTCCTCCTTGCCGAGCTCCTGCCAGAAGCCGCCGTGCACGAAGACGTGCAGCGGCGCGCCGGGCCGGGCGGCGGGGAAGTAGTCGAGCAGCTCGGGCGCGTCCGGCCCGTAGCGCAGTTCGCGGTGCCCGGGGAGTTCGCGCAGGGCCCGGCGGCTCTCGGCCGCGTACGCCGCGAGTTCGGCGTCGAAGTCGGCGGCCCTGGTGCTGGGCGAGTACTCCCGGTCGAGTTCCTGCTGGTCGAAGCCCCGGTAGACCGTCATGAAGCCGCTCTCCTCACCCAGCCAGGTATAGACCAATACGGGAGCGCACGGTTAGCGTGGTCACTCCCCGTACTTCCTTCTCCGGAGTTGCCCCGTGGAGACGTCCGTCCTCGCCTTCGCCACCGACCTGCTCGACGAAGGGGCCGACACCTTCTTCGGCAACCTTACCGATCGGGCCGGGGTCGGCGGCGTCACGCTCGCCTCGGTCTACCACGAGGCCCGGGACGTCTTCCCGCACAACCCGCGCCGGGCGCTGCGCTACCTGGAGCCGGGCGCCGCGTACTTCCGCCCCGACCCGGCGCGCTGGGCCGGGCGGCGGCTGGCCCCGCTGCCCTCCACCGCGATCGGGGAGCGCGACCCGTTCGCCGAGGCCGCCGAGGAGACCCGCCGCCGCGGCCTGAAGCTGCACGCCTGGACGGTCTTCTGCCACAACGACCGGCTCGGCTTCGCCCACCCGGACTGCGCGCCCGCCAACGCCTTCGGCGACCGCCACCTGACCGAGCTGTGCCCGGCCAACCCGGAGGTCCGCGACTACTGCCGCACCCTGGTCGAGGAGCTGGGCCGCTACGGCGTGGACGCGGTCCGCGCCGAGTCGCTGCACTTCCACGGCCTGGCGCACGGCTACCACCACGAGCGCTACTTCGAGGAGCTCGGCCCGGTCACCGAGGCCCTGCTGTCGGTCTGCTTCTGCCCGCACTGCCTGGCCGCCGCGACCGCCGCGGGCGTCCCCGCCGAGCACGTCCGCGACACCGTCCGCGCCGAGCTGCGCGCCCGCCTCGCCGACGAGTCGCGCGCCCTCGCCCCGGCCGCGCTGGACGAGCTGGCGGGCGGCGCCTTCGCCGCGTACGTCGACGCCTCGGCCCGCACCGTGACCTCGCTGGCCGCCGAACTGGCCGCCACCGCGGCCGAGCGGGGCATGCGGCTGACCTTCATGGACGGCGGCGGCCCCGGCACCGGCTGGCTGTCCGGCATCGACCTGCCCGCGCTCGCGGGCGCCGCCCACCAGATCGAGACCCTCGGCTACGCGAGGACCCCGGAGGCCGTCCGCGAGAAGGTCGCCGCCTTCGCCCTGCACGGCGTCCGCCCGCGGGACATGGCGGTGATCCTGCGTCCGATGGCCTCCGACTGCGACGGCCCCGCCAACCTCACCGCCAAGATCACCACCCTGCGCGAACTGGGCGTCCCGGAGGTCGAGTTCTACCACTACGGCCTGATGCGGCTCTCCTCGCTGGACCGGATCGGCCAAGCCCTCCGGTGACCGCCCGACCACCCGCCCGACCACCCGCCGGACCACCGCCCGACCACCCGCCCGGCGCCCGGAACGGCACCATTCGCCCCCGTATCGACCGCTCCGTCCCCGCCCCCGGGCAACGCACCGTTCGCCCCGCCTGCTGCGCCCGGTGCGTCCCGAACGGTAGGCTTTCCGTGTGATCTTCAAGCGCATCGGCAACGGACGGCCGTACCCGGATCACGGCCGGACCAGCACCCGCCAGTGGGCGGACGTCGCGCCGCGTCCGGTGCGGCTGGACCAGTTGGTGACCACCAAGGGTCAGTTGGACCTGGAGACCCTCCTCGCGGAGGACTCCACGTTCTACGGGGACCTGTTCGCCCACGTGGTGAAGTGGCACGGCGACCTCTACCTGGAGGACGGGCTGCACCGCGCCGTCCGGGCCGCCCTCCAGCAGCGGCAGGTCCTGCACGCCCGCGTGCTGGAGATGGACTGACCCCGGGTCACCCGCGGCCGGGTGCAACCGGGGTCGGTACCGGTACGTCCTTTCGAGTGCCGTCGTCCCCCGGACGATGATCATCCAGTACCTCCGCACCCGTTGTCGGATTAGTCTGCTGACTACAGCGGTCAGGCGGCCCGTCCCCCACGGCCACCCCGCGGTCACCGACACCCCACCCTGGCACCCACGGGGAGACAGACCATGAGCATGTTGACTCCCCGGGGCTTGAAGGGGAAGCAGTACCGCGTCACCGGAAACGCCTACCCCCGCCTCGGCCGCCCCCCGCGCCGCGGCCGGAAGATCGCCCTCGGGCTGGGCGGCGTCCTCACCCTGACCCTGGTGACGGTCGGCGGCGTGCAGCTGTACGACGTCTTCACCGGCAAGCACAAGGACCCCACCGCCCAGGCCTGCGCCCCCGCCTCCGGCAAGCCGCTCGCCGCCCCGGAGAACTCCCCCTCGGCCGGGGCCCCCGCCTCCGCAGCGGCCTCCGGCGCCCCGGCGCCCGTCCCCAGCAACACCGCCGTCCCGCAGCCCGCCGCCGTCACGGTGAACGTCTACAACGCCACCGACAAGTCCGGCCTGGCCGCCCGCACCGCCGACGAGCTGCGCAAGCGCGGCTTCGTGGTCGACAAGGTCGGCAACGCGCCCGCCGCGCTCGACAAGAAGGTGCCCGGCACGGCGCAGATCCTCAGCGGCCCCGGCGGCCTCGGCGCGGCCACCCTGCTGCTCTCCCAGGTCGCCTCCGCGACCGCCACCGAGGACACCCGCACCGACGCCACCGTCGACTTCGTCATCGGCGACACCTTCAGCGCCCTCGCCGACCCCGCCCAGGCCGCCGCCGCCCTCGCCGAGCTCACCAAGCCCTCCCCCTCCCCGGAGCCCGGCCACTGCTGAGCCCGCCGGGGGCGCGGGGAACCGCACCGCACGCCCCCGCGAACGCAACGGATCCGGCCGAGGACGGCACCCCGTCCTCGGCCGGATCCGTTCTTTCCGGGCTAGCCCGCCGTCCCGTACAGCCGGTCCCCCGCGTCGCCCAGCCCCGGCACGATGTAGCCGTGCTCGTTGAGCCGCTGGTCGACCGCCGCGGTGACCACCGTGACCGGCCGGCCCGCCAGCTCGCGCTCCATCACCGCGACGCCCTCGGGCGCGGCCAGCAGCACCACCGCGGTGACGTCGGTCGCGCCGCGCTCCAGCAGCATCCGGATCGCCGCGACCAGGGTGCCGCCGGTGGCCAGCATCGGGTCGAGGACGTAGATCTGCCGCCCGGAGAGGTCGTCCGGCATCCGGGTCGCGTAGGTCGACGCCTCCAGCGTCTCCTCGTTGCGGACCATGCCGAGGAAGCCGACCTCCGCGGTCGGCAGCAGCCGGGTCATGCCGTCGAGCATGCCGAGACCGGCCCGGAGGATCGGGACGACCAGCGGGCGCGGGTAGGAGAGCCGGGTGCCCTCGGTGACGGCGACCGGCGTGGTGATCTCGACCGTGTCGGTGCGGACGTCCCGGGTCGCCTCGTACGCGAGCAGGGTGACCAGCTCGTCGGTGAGCCGCCGGAAGGTCGGCGAGTCCGTGCGCTCGTCGCGCAGGGTGGACAGCTTGTGGGCGACCAGCGGGTGGTCGACGACGTGGAGACGCATGGACCAACGGTAACGGCCATCGGCACGTGTGTACGACTCCGTACGAACCGGGACGACCGGGGCGACCCGCCGCGCCGCCCGGGAGTGCGCCCGGAATCACGGAAGTCGGGCCGCTCCTGTGGTATCCCCGGGGCCGATCTGGGAAAGTCGGAACCTATGAAGAGCAACCCGACGCGGGCGACCACCGCCGGCGCGGGCGGGTCCGGCTCGACAGACGAGTCCCGTCCGACACCGGAGACCGAGGGGGAGACCGACGCGGAGCGGCGCAAGCGCCGGGCCGTGTTCCTCCGAGAGCTGGCCGAGGCCCGGGAGCTGCGGGCCCGGGTGCGACCGAGGCGGACGAAGGAACGCCGGATGCGCGAGGCCATGCGGATGCGGACCTTCCGGATCTGACGGCGTCCGACGCCGTCCGACGGCGCCGTCCCGCACCGCAGTTGCGCCCCGCGGAACGCCCGGGCGCCCCCGTCGCAAGACGTCCGACGGTCAAGATCCGCGCCCGGAGCGGCCGGAAGCCGACCATTCCGACACGACCTGCGAAGACGCGCTGCCGAACACCCCCCGCAGCGGCGGCCTTTCTGTCACGATGCGGTGGGACGGTCCGAACGGCGGACCGCCTTCTGGCGCGGGGGCGGCCGGACCGCACCCGCCCGAGATCGCCGACAGCCGAGACCAATCTTGGGAGTGTCCCTGGTGGCGTACTTCGCTGCAGTGCTTGCTCGCACCGGTGCCGGGTGGGATGTGAGCGAGACGGAACTCGACGACGTAGAGACCCTGGCCGACCTGACCGACCTGGCCCGCGAGGCGGCCGAGGACGAGGACACCGTGCTGGTCTTCATCGAGCAGGAGGACGCGTGGTTCGCCGTCCTGCGCATCGACGGTGAGGACGACCCGCGGATCTTCGTCTCCGACGCGGCCGCGGCGGCGCGCAGCTCGTACGGCGCCGTGCTCACCGACGAGCTGATCGAACAGGACGGGGAGGCCGACTTCGACGACCTCGACGGGCTCGTGGCCGGGCTCGACGACGAGGACGAGGACGCGGTCGCCGAGGCCGCCGACGACGAGGACGAGGAGCCGGTGGCCGGGCGGGGCGCGAGCCCCCTCGGACCGATCGGCGACTCCGAGCTGCTGACCGAGTTCGGGATGACCGCCGCCGACCTGCTGGAGCTGGCCGGGGAGGGCGCCGCGCCCGGCGACGCGCTCGGCGAGATCGCCGAGGCGCTCGGCTGCGGCGAAGTCCTGGAGGCCGTTCGGTAGCGGCGGGCCCGGTGCCCGACACTGGGTCCATGCAGCCCGCCCCCCTTCCCTCCGACACCCTGGGCGAACGGCCGCGGATCGCCCCGCTGCCCGCCCCCGAACGCCCCGATCCGGTCCGCGACCGGTGGCGGGCCCGGATGCGCCTCGCGATCGAGGAGGCCGCCCTGGCCACCGCCACCGGTGACGTACCGGTCGGGGCGTTCGTCCTGGGCCCGGACGGCACGGTGCTCGGCCGCGGCCACAACGTCCGCGAGGCGGTGGGCGACCCGACCGGCCACGCCGAGGTGGTGGCGATCCGCCAGGCCGCGACCGCCGTCGGGGCGTGGCGGCTGAGCGGCTGCACCCTGGTCGTCACCCTGGAGCCCTGCACCATGTGCGCGGGCGCGATCGTGCTCTCCCGGCTGGCCCGGGTGGTCTTCGGCGCCTACGACCCGAAGGCGGGCGCGGCCGGTTCGCTCTTCGACGTCGTCCGCGACAACCGCCTCAACCACCGCCCCGAGGTGGTCGGCGGCGTCCTCGCCGACGAGTGCACCGCCCAGTTGCTGGCCTTCTTCGACACCCAGCGCTGACCCGGCGCCGCCCCGCTCCGGAACGGATTTCGCCCCTTCCCCCCGATCCGGTAGAGTTCCCCTCGGTAGCGTGTCCGAGCGGCCAAAGGAGCACGCCTCGAAAGCGTGTGTGGGGGCAACTCCACCGTGGGTTCGAATCCCACCGCTACCGCCACTCGAAGGGCCCGACCGGTTTCCGGTCGGGCCCTTCGGCGTTCCCGGAGCGGCCCGCCGTCCGAACGCCCTTGCCCGGGGGCCGGGTTGGCGCGGTGGCGCCGTCGAGCCCCCGACGGACGGAAAGGCTCCGCACTCCCGGGCGGTTGACCACCGTGCCCTGGGGAGTGCGGAGCCGGGCCGGAACCTCTCGGTCCGCGGTGGGGGCGGCAGCTCCGGGGGGACGAGCTGCCGCCCCGGGCGGAGGTCCCACAACCGGGGCCGCGTCGGGGGGAAGCCGCGGCACCCGGTCCCACAGCGGGGACCTCCGGATCGCCGTACCGGGGATTCCTGCCAGATCCTCGGTACATCAACCATCCTGCCGCCCCGCCCCGGTGGGCACATCCGGAGAAAGCCCCGTCCGCGCGGGACCTTCGTCCCGGCGGGTGAACCCGCCCCTCACTCCTTGCGCCGTCCGGTGGATAAGCTGCCGGGTGGCAGGGCCGCACGGGGAGAGGGCGGCGGCCCGACTCAGGGAGGCAGGCCCGTTCGATGGCTCAGGCGAAGAAGGTGGCCATGTGGATCCTGGTCATCTTCGTCATCTACACGATCATCACCTCACCGGAGCGCTCGGCGGACCTGGTGAAGTCCGGCTTCATCGGCATCTCGGACGCCGCCAAGGCGGTCGGCTCGTTCATGACCGGACTGGTGCGCTAGTACCGTTGCGGGGTTCGTCCTTCCGGGGCGCTCCCGCGGGCGGGCGCGCCCTCCACCACCCGCGAGGAGCGGCATCGTGATCCGGCACCTGGTCCTGTTCAAGCTCAACGAAGGCGTCACCAAGGAGGACCCGCGGGCCGTCGCGGGCGCGAAGGCGTTCGCGGAGCTCGGCGCGCTGATCCCCGAGCTGCGCGAGTGGGAGTGCGGCTGGAACTTCGCCGAGCGGGACATCGCCCAGGACTTCGCGATCAACAGCCTGGTCGAGGACCGCGAGGCACTGGCCGCGTACCTCGGCCACCCGGCCCATCAGGCCGCCGCCGCGCAGTGGCGCGAGTTCGCCACCTGGGTGATCGCCGACCTGGAGGTCTGACCCCCCACCGCCTTCCCTCGTACACGCACGACCCGGCGGCCCCCGTCCTCCGCCCGAGGGCGGGGGCCGTAGCACACTCCGCCGAATGCTGGACGGTTCGTCAACACGCCTCTGTCGGGTACTTGCCCGGCCACAGAGCGACTTGTGATGCTATGACCGGTTTTGCCGGAAATTGGCGAGGTGGTTCTCAAGGGAGGGGTGAAGTGTCCGTGCGGACGCAGCAGGGCAGTGCGCCCGAGGACCAGGTCGAGGACCGGAACGAGGACCGGGGGGAGGGCCCGAGCCGACCGCAGGCCGGGCACCGGACCGAGGACCTGCCGGACCCGCTCGAACTCGCCGCCCGCCGCCCCGGCAACCGCGGCGCCGTGGACGTCCGCACCCTCACCCGGGTGCTGTTCGAACGACTCGCCGAACTCCCGCCCGACGCCCCCGAGCGCGCCCGGGTCCGCGCCGCCCTGATCGAGATCAACATCCCGCTGGTCCGCTACGCCGCCACCCGCTTCCGCAGCCGCAACGAACCGATGGAGGACATCGTCCAGGTCGGCACCATCGGCCTGATCAACGCCATCGACCGCTTCGACCCCGGGCGCGGCGTCCAGTTCCCCACCTACGCACTGCCCACCATCCTCGGCGAGATCAAGCGCTACTTCCGCGACAACGTCCGCACCATGCACGTCCCGCGCCGCCTCCAGGAGCTGTGGGTGCAGGTCAGCGGCGCCATGGAGGAGCTGACCGTCACCCACGGCCGGGCCCCCAAGGTCCCCGAGATCGCCGCCAACCTGCGCATCCCCGAGGAGGACGTCCGGGCCTGCCTGGACGCCGGCCGCGCCTACAACGCCGCCTCCCTGGAGGCCGCCCAGGAGCACGAGGGCGGCCTCGCCCTGCTCGACCGGCTCGGCTACGAGGACTCCGCCCTCACCGACGTCGAGCACCGCGACATGGTCCGCCACCTGCTGGTCCAGCTCCCCGAGCGGGAGCGGCGGATCATCATGCTGCGGTTCTTCGCCAACCTCACCCAGTCGCAGATCTCCACCGAGCTCGGCATGTCCCAGATGCACGTCTCCCGGTTGCTGTCGCGGATCCTGTCCCGGCTGCGCACCGGGAACTCCTGGGAGGAGTGAGTCACCTCCTGTTGCCCCGTGTCACCGGCGGGTGACGAGTCGCGACGATCGGGTTTGCCGGGGCCGGTGCGCCGGTATGGAGGAGTCAGACCCGTCAGCCGGGAACCACTGTGGGGTGGCGACCGTTCGACAGACAGTCACGAGGGGGTGGGCGCCGTGTTCACAGAACCGGGCAGTGCGGTCATCGAGGTCCAGGCCGAGGCCGAAGCCGTCGCCGTAACGATCCCGGCCCAGGCCGGTCCCGCCGAGGTGCCCGACCGGGCCCTCGACACCCGTACGCTCTCCCGCGCGCTCTTCCGCCGCCTGGCCGGGCTGGAGAGCGGCAGCGCGGAGCACACCTACGTCCGGGACACCCTGATCGAGCTCAACCTGCCGCTGGTCCGGTACGCGTCCGCGCGCTTCCGCAGCCGCAACGAGCCGATGGAGGACATCGTCCAGGTCGGCACCATCGGCCTGATCAAGGCCATCGACCGCTTCGACCCGGACCGCGGCGTCGAGTTCCCGACCTTCGCCATGCCCACCGTGGTCGGCGAGATCAAGCGCTTCTTCCGCGACACCAGCTGGTCGGTGCGCGTCCCGCGCCGCCTGCAGGAGCTGCGGCTGGCCCTCACCAAGGCCGGTGACGAGCTCTCCCAGCGCCTGGACCGCTCCCCCACCGTCCCCGAGCTCGCCGCCTACCTCGGCGTCTCCGAGGACGACGTGGTGGAGGGCCTCGCCGTCGGCAACGCCTACACCGCCAGCTCCCTCGACTCCAGCCCCGCCGAGGACGACGGCGGCGACGGCCCGCTCGCCGACCGCCTCGGCTACGAGGACCTCGCCCTGGAGGGCGTCGAGTACCGCGAGTCGCTCAAGCCGCTGCTGGCCAAGCTCCCGCCCCGCGAGCGCCGGATCATCATGCTGCGCTTCTTCGGCAACCTGACGCAGTCCCAGATCGGCGAGGAGATCGGCATCTCCCAGATGCACGTCTCCCGCCTGCTCACCAAGACCCTCGCCCACCTCCGGGAGGGCCTCACCGCCGAGTGAGACCCGCCGCGCGGCGGGCCGGAACGGGCTCAGACGGTGCAGGCCCGCCGCAGCCGCACCAGGTGCTCCCCGGTCAGCCCGAGGCCGTCCTGCCAGAAGTGCTCGAAGCCCGTCCAGCCCAGGGCGACCTCCTCGAAGGCCGCGTCGAGGTAGGCCTCCTCGGCGCGGGCCAGCGGCTGCATCAGCGGGTCGACGCGGGCGATCAGCGCCGCGGCGCGCTCGTTGGTGAGCAGGTAGTCCGCGCGGACGCCCTCCCGGTCGACGCCGAGCGCGGTGAGCAGCAGGGCCGCCGTCCAGCCGGTGCGGTCCTTGCCCGCCGTGCAGTGGAAGAGCACCGGCGCGCCGTCCGCCTCGGCGATCAGCCGCAGCACGGCGCCGAAGCGCGAGCGGGCCACCGGGTCGGTGACGAACCAGCGGTACATCGCGGTCATCAGCGCGGCGCCCCGCCCGTCCCCGAGGGCGGCGTGCACCGCCGTCGGGTCGCCGCTGCCCAGCGCCCGCCGCAGCTCCACGTACAGGTCGAAGTCCGCGGAGAACACCGGCAGGTGGTGCAGGGTCGGTCCGAGGCCGTCGAGGGCCGGGACGCTGAGCGTCGCCGCCGCGTCCGGCGGCAGCACGGCCGCGGGCAGCCCGGGCACCAGGTCGGCGCCCAGGTGGCGGACCTCGTCCAGGCTGCGCAGGTCCACCACGTGGCGCAGCCCGAGCGCGCCCAGCAGCGCCCGGTCGTCCTCGCCGAGGCGGCTGAGCGCCTCGGCCCGCAGCAGCGCGCCCGCGCGCACGGTGCGGCCGTCCGCGGTGCGGTAGCCGCCCAGGTCGCGGGCGTTGACGGCGGCGGCCAGGCCGAGGCTCCTGGCGGTCACGGTGGACGGCGCGGTCACGGGTGCCTCCTGGCGGCGGTGCGGCGGACCCGGCCAGTGTAGGCAGGCCCGTCGTCGGGGCCGCCCGGTGCGTCCGGCCGGCCCCGTGCGGACGGGCGCGGGTGCTACTTGACGGCCAGCCAGATCACGCCGACGACGACCGCCAGGGCCACCACGGCCCCGATGACGATCAGCGGGGTGCGGCTCGACGAGGAGCTGCTGCTGCCGTAGGTGGTGACGGTGCCCGGGGCCTGCGGGGCCGGGGCCTCGTCGACGAACGCCCGGAACATCTGGGTGGACCCGGCGGGGTCGTAGTCGTTGTCAGCCATGGCACGGGACTCTAGCCGCCCCGGGCGGCCCGCCGACACCCCGGTCCCCGTCCGCCGCCCGGTCTGCACGGACCCCTCACCAGGGCCGACCCGGGCGTGGACGCACGACCCGGCGGAATCAAGCCGGACCCGAACGGGTTGTGTCCCGTCATGACCAACAGTGACGCCCCCCGGGTGAACCTCGGCCCCTCCGACCTCGCCGTCTCCCCGCTGGCCCTCGGCGGCAACGTGTTCGGCTGGACGGCGGACGCCGCGCAGTCCTTCGCCGTCCTCGACGCGTACGCCGCCGCGGGCGGCAACTTCCTCGACACCGCGGACGTGTACTCGGCCTGGGCGCCGGGCAACTCCGGCGGCGAGTCGGAGACCGTCATCGGCGACTGGCTGCGCAGCCGGGGCAACCGCGAGCAGATCGTGGTCGCCACCAAGGTCGGCATGCTGACCGGGCTGGACAACCTGCGGCCCGAGACGATCAAGCGCGGCGCCGAGGCCTCGCTGCGCCGGCTCGGCGTGGAGCGGATCGACCTGTTCTACACCCACCGGGACGACCCGGACACCCCGGTCGAGGAGATCGTCACGGCCCTGGACGAGCTGGTCCGCGAGGGCAAGGTGCGCGAGGTCGCCGCCTCCAACATCGGCCCGGAGCGGCTGGCCGCCTCGCTGGAGTTCGCCGAGCGGGAGGGCCTGGCCAAGTACGTCGCGGTGCAGCCGCACTACAACCTGGTCTCCCGCGACACCTACGAGGGCCCGCTGGCGGACGTGGTCGCCGCGCACGGCCTGTCCGCCGTCCCGTACTACGCGCTCGCCTCGGGCTTCCTGACCGGCAAGTACCGCCCGGGCACGACCGTCGACTCCGCCCGGGCCCAGGGCGCCGGCCGCTACCTGGACGACCCGCGCGGCCTCCGGGTGCTCGCCGCCCTGGACGAGGTCGCCGCCGCGCACGACGTGCGGCCCGCCACCGTCGCGCTGGCCTGGCTGGCCGCCCGGCCGACCGTCGCCGCGCCGCTGGCCAGCGCCCGCACCGTCGAGCAGCTGCCCCCGCTGCTGGCCGCCGCCTCGCTGCGGCTGACCGAGGCCGAGCTGAAGCTGCTCACCGCGGCCTCCGACTGACCGCCCCGCACACGGGCGGCGGCCGCCCCTCCCCCACGCTGGAGGAGGGGCGGCCGCCGTGCTTCCCGGCCTCAGGGACGACCGAAGAAGTCCGGGTAGTAGCCGCTGTTGAGGCGGGAGACCCGGACGTCCTTGCCCGGGCGGGGGGCTTCCACGTACGTCCCGTCCCCGAGGTAGATGGCCACGTGGTGGATGCCGGAGACCCGGCCGTTGCTGGACCAGAACACCAGGTCGCCGCGCCGCAACTGCCCCGAGGAGATCGGGGTGGCGGCCCGGTACTGGTCGTCGGCGACCCGCGGGGTGGCGACCCCGGCCCGGCGGAACGCCTGCTGGACCAGGCCCGAGCAGTCGAACCCGTCCGGCCCGTTGCCTCCCCACACGTACGGCTTGCCGACCTGCGCCAGCGCGTAGGACACCGCCGTCTCCACGCCGCCCTCGGCGGGCTGTACGGACTGGCCGGACTGGCCCGATTGCCGGGCGTCGCGGTCGCCCGTCCGGGCGACGTAGACGTCGTAGTGGCTGGTGTAGCGCCACTCCCCGGCCGCGTTCCTGAACCAGTAGACCTTGCCGTCCCAACCCTGCCGGATCCCGCCGGAGGACTGCGCGGGGGCCTGCTTCGACGGCCGGGCCTGCGGCTTCGCGCTCCCCGCGCCGCCGGTGCGGTCGAGGTAGACGTCGTACCACTTGGTGTAGCGCCACTCCCCGGCCGCGTTCTTGAACCAGTACACCTTGCCGTCCCAGCCCGGGCCGGACGGCGCGGGCATCGCCTGCGCCGTGGTCGCGCCGAGGCCGAGCCCGACCGCTCCCGCGCCCGCCAGCACCGAGGTGACCAGGCAGGTCGAGCGCACCGCGCGGTGTATTCGACCCGGCCGCTCGGCCGCGGCGGACCCGCCGGTGCGGGCCGCCGGCCGGGCGCACGAGGCGCACCGGCAGGCTGACGCACCGTCGGATTCGGCGAAGCCCAGCAGCGGGGCGCCGGAGAAGTCCGGGAGGTCTGCGGGGTCGGTGGATATCGAGGCGAGCGCGGTGGTCACGCGGGTTTCCCTTCCTTGCGGTGCGGGCGGGCGGCCGGGGCGGGCACCGAGGCGGTGACCCCGGCCGGGGCGACGAACGCGACCAGCAGCTGCTCCATCAGGGCGCTGCGCGCGCTGTCGTCCAACTCGTGGGCGGTGGCGCGCTCCAGGCGCCGCACCGCGAGGGCCGCGGCCTCCACCGCGTCGTCCACCAGGACGGTCCGCAGCCCGGCGTCCAGGTCCGCGAGTCGGCGGCGGCGCATCGACTCGGCGACCTCCGGCGCGTAGTCCAGGGCCAGCGGCTGCACCGAGTACACCTCGACCCCGGCCGGGGCGGTCTCGGCGGCCAGCGCCCGGGTCAGCTCGTCGGCGAACCACTGCCCGTCGCGCAGCGCGGGCCCCGGCGCGGAGTTGGAGTCGCACGGCAGCAGGGAGGCGGTTCGGGTGAGGACGGCCTGCACCTGCTCGCGCAGATACGTTTCGTGATCGGCGATGCCCAGCGTCACCCGGGCGGTGTCCTTGACCCGCCACACGATCAGCAGCCGCACCACCAACGGCGTCCCGGCCCGGTCGGTGACGTGCACCGGCTCGCTGCGCCAGTGCCGCAGCCGGACGTCCACCCGGCGGCGGCGCAGCAGCGGGTTCACCCACAGCAGGCCGGTGCGGCGGACGGTGCCGCGGTAGCGGCCCCAGCGGGTCAGCACCCGGGTCTCGCCGCCCGGGTTGGACAGCAGGCCGCCGAGCGCGGCCAGCATCGCCAGCCCGATCGCGCTGACCGCGGCGAGCGTGCCGTCGCCGACCTCGGCCTCCCCGCTGGCCTTCGCCGCCGCACCGCGCAGGTCGGGCACCCCCGGCAGCTCCGGCAGCGCCCCCGCCCGGGCCAGCACCAGCAGCGCCCCGGCCGCACCGGCCAGCAGCGCCAGCAGCGGCAGCCAGCCCGGCAGCACGAACGCCCGCCGCTCGCGCAGCGACTGGTCCGCGCGCGGCGGACGGCGGTGGGTCGCGGCGTCCGCGACCGTCGGGTGCGCCGTCGGCTGCTTCGCGGTGGCCGCGCTCAACCGGCGCAGTCCGCCCGAAGCGACCCCGGGCCCCGGGGCGGACGCCGCGGCCGTGGGCTCGGCGGGCTCTGCGGGCTCGGCGGCGGGCTCTGCGGTGACCCGGGGCCCGGGCGGGAACGCGGCGGGGTCGTCCGCGCCGACCGGCACCAGTGAGGCCGGGTCGACGGCCGCGCCCACCACCGGGAGCGGCTGGGTGTCCGGACCCCGGTCGAGGGCGTCCTCTGCGGGCGGGGCGGTCGTGATCAGCGGCTTGGTCACCGCCTCGGCGACCGCCTTGGTGAGTTGGGTCGCACCGACCGGGGGCTCGGGTGCGGCGGGGGGCCGGGGGTTGGATCGCGGCGACGAGTCGCGGGTGACGTCCATGCACGTGTCCTAGGGGTTCAGAGTGTCGCGCAACGGGCGGCCCGGATCTGACGGGCAGTGCCAGACTCAGGCTAGGTTGATAAGTCATCAAATGCGACATTTACCAGGCAGTGTGTCGATCTGTCCGCTATGCGGGTACGAGTCGGCCCGCCCGCCCTGAACTGCGGGAACGAGCGGGCCGACCGGGAACGGAGGCCGGGACGGACGCCCCGTCAGCGGCGCCGGGTACCACTCCCCCGGCCGAACACCCGCCGGACCAGCAGCCCCACGGCCGCCGCGATCAGCAGCGCCCCGCAGGCCAGCCCGCGCCACCCGGTGGCCGCCGCCCGGTGCGCCGCCGCCACCGCGTCCGGCGGCGGCCCGGCCGCCTTCCGCGGGGACGCGCCCGCAACGGCCGGAGCATCCGCGGCGTCCGCGGCCTCCGCGGCGGACTCGTCGTCCGTCTCCGCCGCCGGATCGGGAGCCCCGACCGAAGCGGACGGGAGCACGGGCGCCGAAGCCGACGGCGAAGCGGTGGGGGACGGCACCGACGACAACGAGGGCGAGGGCGAGGACGAGGGCGAGGACTGCGACGGCGACGGCGAGGCGGACAGGACCGTCGCGGCGGCCGAAGCCCGCCGGGCCGAGGTCGGCACCACCGGTGACGGCGTACCCGCCGGAGGCGTCGCCCTGCCCGGCGCGGCCGACGCGGACGGCAGCACCGGCATCGGCAACGTCAGCGCGGGCCCTGCCGAACCCTCCGACGGCACAGAGGACGCGGACGCGGACACGGACGGGCCGGGGCTCGGCGATGCGCTCGCCGAGACGGACGCGGAGGGCTCGGGCGCCGGGCCGGTGGTCGCACCGACCGGATCACCCGGCGCCGGCACCACGATCGGCAACACCTCCGGCGGCACCGGCACCATCACGTCCGGCGGCACCGGAGCCGACGGCACACCAACCGCCGAAGCGGGCGCAGAGGCAGAGACAGACAAGCTCGGGCTCGGGCTCGCAGCGGTCGGGTCGCCCAGCGGCGGCACCACGATCGGCAGCACCGGCACCGTCACGTCCGGCTCCGCCGAAGCGGACCCCGACGGCACGGCCGACACACTCGGCGTACCCCCCGTCGGCGACGCACTCGCACTCGCACTCACGCTCACGCTCGCGCTCGCGCTAGGACTCAGGCTCACCTCGGCACTCGGCACCGCACTGACGCTCGGGCTCGAACTCGCACTCGCCTCGGCACTCGGGCTCGGGCTCGGGCTCGGGCTCGCCGTCGCCGCGACGCGGACCTGCACCGGGTCGCCCGGGGTGCCGTTGCCCGCGGGGTCGGTGGCGGTGGGGAGGAGGGTGAGGTCGCCGGGGGCGAGGTCGTGGGTGGGGGTGCAGGACCAGGTGCCGTCGGGGGCGGTGACGGCGCTGCAGGCGGTGGTGCGTTCGTCGCCGTGGCCGGTGGCGGCGGTGACGGTGACGGTGGTGCCGGGTTCGGCGCGGCCGGTGAGCCGGGGGCGGGCGGTGTGCAGGAGTTCGCCGCTGCCGGGGGAGGTGAGGCGGGGGCGGTCGGGGGTGGTGGTGTCGACGGTGAGGGCGACCGCCTTGCCGTCCGAGCGGTTCCCGGCGCCGTCGACGGCGTGCGGGGTGAGCTGGTAGCGGCCGTCGTCGAGGTTCTCGACCGGCAGGCAGGACCAGGTTCCGTCGGCGGCGACCGCGGTGGAGCAGAGTTCGCCGCCGTCGCGCCCGCGGCCGTCCGCGGTGACGGTGACGGTGGACCCGGGCTCGCCGAGGCCGGTGAGCAGCAGGCCGGGGTCGTTGGTGTAGGCGGGCAGGGTGAGGACGGGGGCGGTGGGCGGCGTGGTCCTGACGGTCAGCCGGAACTCGTCGCCGCGCAGCACCATGCCGCTGCGGGTGGTCTCGACCGGAACGAGGGTGTGGGTGCCCTCGTCGAGGGGGCGGTCGGGGCGGCAGCTCCACGAGCCGTCGTTGGCGGCCCGGGCGGTGCACAGGGTGGCGCCGTTCTCCTGGACGGCGACGCCCGCCCCGGCGAGCGCGCCGTCGCCGCGGAACTCGGGGCGGGTCTCCCGGGTGGTGGTGCCGGGGACGGGGAGGCCGACCTGGGGCTTGGCGGCGCCGATCGAGATGCCGGCCTTCTGGTCGACGACCTGCCCGGAGTCGGCGAAGCCGCCGGGGGCGACGAGCTGCGAGCCGTTGCGGGCCAGCCGCAGCCGGACCCAGGTGTCGCCGCTGACGGCCCCGGCCGGGACCTGCCACTCCAGGGCGGCGTGGTCCGCCCCGGCGGGGACGTCGGCCTGGACCCGTTCCAGCGGGTCGAAGCGGCCGTTGTGGTCGAAGTCGATCCAGCCCGCCAGCACGGCGGGGCCGCCGCCCGGGTTCACCGGCACGTCCAGGTCGTAGTAGCGGCCGACGGCGGTCTCGGCGGGGAAGTGCAGCGTCGGGTCGGCGCCCTGGTACTCGGCACGGCCGGGTTGCAGCATCGGCGGGGGCGGGCTGGCCCAGGGGCTGCGGCGGCCCTCCCCGCCGTCGAGCTCCACGCCGGGGGCGACCGGGCCCGCGTCGGGGGCGGGCGGGGGCGGGGCCGCGGGCGGGCCGGGCTGCAGCGGGTCCTCGACGGACTGGGCGAGGCCGGGGCGGGCCCGGGTCGCCGAGGTCGTGGCGTCCTGCCCGAGGAACAGGTCGGAGACCAGGTGGGAGACGTTCCCGTACGCCTGCGGGGCGCTGCCGAGGGCCTCGTCGAGGGTGACGGTGTACGCCTGGCGGAGCGGGGCGGGCGGGGTGGTGGAGCCGTTCTCGGCGGTGGAGCGCTGCTCGACGCGGAGCGAGACGGTGGAGACGGTGCCCGCGAGTTCGAGGGTGCCGGAGCCGTCGGGGGCGGCGTCCGCGCCGGGGTCGGGGGCCAGCTCGCCGGAGCCGACCGTCCAGCCGCGCCAGCCGGTGCGGCCGACCAGGGCGGGGGCGGCGGGGCTGCCGCCGGTGACGGTCAGCCGGGTGTCGGTGGTGGTGCTGCCGTCCTTCGAAGTGGCCGTCCCGGCGAGGCCGCTGACGTGCAGTCGGGGGTTGCGGACGGGGCGGGAGAAGGAGAGCTGGAGGGTGCCGAGGGTGCGCCAGGAGCCGTCGGCGCGGGGGCGCCGCTCGGCGGCGAGGAAGGTCTCGGCGGGGTCGCCGGGGTGGATGCCGTCGGTGTAGGGACTGCCGCTGCCGCCAGGGCGGTCGGCGAGCCGGCCGGGGGCGGCGTCGACGCTCACCCCGGGGACGGCCGCGAAGTCGAACTGGACGGCGAGGCCGGAGGGCAGCACGGCGCGCCGCTCGGCGGACCAGGCGTCGGGGGTCTGCTGGGCGGCGCTGGGCGGGGTGAGCGCGCCGGTGAGCAGGCCGGTGGCGATCAGGGCGGCGGCGCGGCGGCCGATCCTGGGACGTGGCCGGTCACGGTCGGCCGGGCGGGCGTCGGGGGCCGGGGCCCGGTGGGGGAACTGTCGGCACATCCGGCTCTCCTCTCGGTGTCGTCGTCCGCCGGAATCGCGGCCCGTCCGCCATGCACCCGAATGTTCATGACGATCGGACAAAAGGGAATCACGATCTGGTTTCGGTCATACCGCGACACCTGGTCATCTCCACCGATACCACCCGAATGGTGGCCACTCGGTCAGCAGCATCGGGATACCCGCCCGACTCACCGTCAACTCCCATGAACAGTCATCAATCGGGCGCTACCGCCCAGTTGTTGACCTACTGTCACACCGGCCTGTTCGAGTTGGTGTGTTTATCAGTAGAGTCGGCGGGCGTGACGATTGATCCCGCTCTCATCAAGTCCAGCTTCGCCGTCGTCGAGCCCCACGGCAGCGAGGTCACCGCCTACTTCTACGCACACCTGTTCGAGCACAACCCGGGCGTGCGCAAGCTCTTCGCCGAGCACATGAACGAGCAGCAGGACCGCCTCTGGGCCGCCATCGGCACCCTGGTCAACAAGCTCGAGGACACCGACACCGTGGTCAACGTGCTCCAGGGCCTGGGCCGTCGGCACGCCGGGTACGGCGCCCTCCCCGAGCACTTCCCCGCCGTCGGCGCCAGCCTGCTCGCCTCGCTCGCGCACTTCGCGGGCGACGCCTGGACGCCGGAGATCGAGGCCGCGTGGACGGCGCTCTACGGCGTGATCACGGATGTCATGAGCGCGGCGCTCACCGAAGAAGCCGCGGGCTGAGAGCCCCCCGGTGCCCTTCGACCCCGCGGTCATCCGCGCCAGCTTCGCCGTCGTCGAGCGCCGCGCCGATCAGCTGACCAAGTTCTTCTACGCCCACCTGTTCACCAACAACCCAGGTGTCGAAGAGCTCTTTCCGGCCAGGCTCGCCGAACAGCGCGACCGCCTCTTCGCCGCACTCACCCAACTCGTGGTGCGGCTGGAGGAGCCGGAGAAACTCACCGGCTACCTGGCGGCACTCGGGCGCGACCACCGGAAGTTCCAGGCCGCGCCCGAGCACTACCCCGCCGTCGGCGCCAGCCTGATCGCCGCGCTCAAGCACTTCTCCGGCCACTACTGGACCCCCGAGATCGAGAAGGCCTGGATCGAGGCCTTCACCGTGATCTCGCAGGCCATGATCGACGCCGCCGCGGCCGTCCCCGACTCCGTCCCCCGCTGGTGGAACGCCGAGGTCGTCGACCGCCGTCGGGCCACCCCCGACCTCGCGGTGCTCACCCTGCGGCCCGACCGGCCGTACCCGTACACCGCGGGCCAGTACCTGACGGTCTGCTCCGACCGTCGCCCGCAGGTCTGGCGGCCCTACTCGCTGGCCTGCGCCCCCCGTCCCGACAACACCCTGGAACTGCACGTCCGCCGGGTCCCCGACGGGCTGGTGTCCACCGCGCTGGTCAACGACGTCCGGCTCGGCGAGAGCGTCCGGCTCGGCCCGCCGCTCGGCGAGGCCGTGCTCGCCCCCGGCTCCGACCGGCCGCTGCTGATGGTCGCCGCCGGGACGGGCTGGGCCCCGGTCAAGGCCCTGCTGGAGCAGCTCGCCCAGGACGGCGGACGGCCCGCCACGGTCTTCGTCGCCGCCCGCGGGGACGACGACCAGTACGACCTGGACACCGTGCACGCCATGGTCAGGGAACACGCCTGGCTGCACGCCGTGCTCGCCGCCCCCGAACGGGGCGCCTCCCGCAGCGAGGCCGCCCGGCTGCTGCGCGAGGGGCTGCGCGAGTACGGGGACTGCTCCGGCCACGACATCCACCTGTCCGGCCCGCCCGACCTCGTCCCCGCCGTCGGCGCCCAACTCCTGGAGCAGGGCGCCGAATCCGAGCTCATCCGGCACGACCCGGTCACGCCCACCTTCAACCGCAACCGTCCGCTCACCCCCGCGGAGTGGTTCCTCGAAGAGCGCGACGTGCCCTGGATCAACCGGACCGAACTCGGCTGACGCCGACCCCGCCGCCCCCCGACCACCACAACGGGGGGCGGCAGGGCCGACGACCGCACCGGGGACGGGAACGACGAAGGCCCCGGGCGGGAACCCGGGGCCTTCGGCTGGTGCGCTCAGCAGGATTCGAACCTGCAACCTCTTGATCCGTAGTCAAGTGCTCTATCCGTTGAGCTATGAGCGCTCGGACGGCCCCTTGCGGAACCGCGAGCGGAGATTGGTGCGCTCAGCAGGATTCGAACCTGCAACCTCTTGATCCGTAGTCAAGTGCTCTATCCGTTGAGCTATGAGCGCTCGCCCCGGCGGACTGGCCTCCCGGGCGGTGCGGGGACAACATTACATGACCGCCGACCTGGGGCGAAATCGATTGCCCCGGGCCCCGCCGGAGCGGCGGCCCGGAGCGGCGGGCCGGGGAACGCGGAAGCCCCGCCGGTCAGTGACCGACGGGGCTCCCGGAGAGCGGAGGCGGAGGGATTTGAACCCTCGATGGACGGTAAAGCCCAAACCGCATTAGCAGTGCGGCGCCATAGACCGGACTAGGCGACGCCTCCAACACCCGGACCGCGACCGGTACTCCGGCGCGTTCCGTGCGACTGCGATGATGCCATAGCCGACGGCCCCGGCACCAACCACCACAACGATACTGGCCGGGTCGTCCACGGCGCAAAGAAGAATGAGATACTTCCGTCTCCGAGGAGAGCCAGAGCCGCCCGTGGCAGCGGCGGCCCGAAGCCGTGAGGAGACCTGTCGACGTGAGCAGCAGGCCGACCCGAGGCGCTGCTCGCCTCGCCGCGATACTCGATGCACTGCCCGACCCGCTGCTGCTGGTGAACAGCAACGGCACCGTGGTCGACGTCAACAAGGCCGCCGTGGAGAGCCTGCAGGCACCCGGCACCTCGCTGGTCGGAATGGGCGTGCTGGACCTGCTGCCGGAGTTCGACCCCAGTCGGATCCCGGGTTCCATGCGGCCCCCCGCGAGCGAGACCGAGAGCCTGGACCGCCCGGTCCGAATGACCGCCCGCCGCACCGACGGCACCGCCTTCACCGTCGAGGTGTCCGGCAACGACTTCACCGACGAGGGCGGCGGGGAGGCACACGGCTTCCTGTCCTTCAACACCAACGACAAGGGGCTGCTGCTGCTCCTGGTCCGCGACATGTCGGACCGGCTCGGCGTGGAGACCGAGCTGCGGCGCCAGCACAAGCAGACCGAGATGATCCTGCGGGCCGCCGCCGAGGGCGTCCTCGGCGTCGACCTGGAGGGCCGCGTGGTGCTGGTCAACCCGGCCGCCGCGCACATCCTGGACTTCCGGGCCAGCGAGCTCGGCGGCCGCGAGCTGCACCCGCTGATCCAGCACTCGCAGCCCGACGGCAGCCCGCTGGCCGCCGAGAGCTCCGCGCTGATGGACACCCTGCACTCGGGCCGCAAGCACCGGATCCGCAACACCGTGCTGTGGCGCAAGGACGGCCGTCCGGTCACCGTCGACCTCACCACCGCCCCGGTCCGGGACGGCGAGCAGCTGGTCGGCGCCGTGATGACCTTCACCGACCGCACCCACGAGCTGGCCCTCGCCGCCCGCAACGAGCACCTCACCGCCGTCCTGGAGACCGAGCTCGGCGGCGCCCTCACCGCGCTGCACGGCCGGATCGACGCGCTCGCCGCCGACCCCGCCGGGCAGCTGTGGCCCGAGGCCAACTGGACGCTGCGCCGGCTCGCCGACGAGTGCCGCCGGTTCGGGAAGCTGATCGACGGCGTCCTGGAGCACCAGCGCTTCGAGGCCGCCGCCGACCGCGGCAAGGCCGCCCTGGAGCGCGAGCGGGTCGGCCTGGACGAGGTCGTGCAGCTCGCCGTCGACCGGGCCGGGGAGCTGGTCGGGGCCGGCCGGGTGCGCTACTCGGTGCACGCCGCCGCCGTGAAGGTGCTGGCCGACCGCGAGCGGCTCGCCCAGGCGCTCGCCCACCTGGTCGCCGACGTCAGCGGCGTCACGCCCGTCCCCGGGCCCGCCGGGGCCGAGGGCGAGACCGCCCCCGCCGGGGTGCCGTTCGCCGGGCCCGCACCGGCCGGCGAGCAGCCGCCCGTGGTGGTGCTGGCCGCCGCCCGGCGCGGCGACGTCGCCCGGGTCGAGGTCCGCGGCCCCGCCCGCAGCTCCAGCGCCGTCCACCTGCCGATCGCCCGGGCCGCCGTCCAGCGGCACGGCGGCGTGCTGCAGCGCCACGACCTGCCCGCCGGGGCCGGGGCCACCTACGTGGTGGAACTGCCGCTGGACCCGGACGGCGACGCGTCCGGCACGCCGGACAAGCAGCAGCACGTCCCCAAGGACTCCGACACCGCGATGATCCCGGACCTGCCGGGTCAGGGCGTCCCGCCCGAGCTGCGACCGGCCGGTGACGGGCCGTCAGCGGACGGGGAGGCCGGGGCCGAGGCGCGGGCCGACGACACCCAGGGCTCCGGACGGCGTCGGGCCCGCGGCGGGGACGCCGCGGACGCGGCGCAGGCCCCGCGCGGGCCGATCGCGCTCGGCGCGGGGCCGTCCGCGGACGACACCGCCGGCGGCGCCCCCGCGGAGGGTGCCGAGGGCGGCGGCCGCTCCGGGCGGCGGGCCCGCCGGGCCGCCGCGCAGGCGGCGGCCGGGGACAGCTCGGGGGCGCTGCGCATCCCCGGCGTGCCCGACCCCGGGACGCCCGTCTACCCCGGCCTGGAGAGCGCGCTGGCCGCCTCCCCGCCGGAGCCGGTCACTCCGACCGCCCAGCCCACCGGGCGTCGGCGGCGGCTCGCGCTGCCCGCCGACCCCGCGGAGAGCGCCGAGGAGGTCACGGCGGTCCTGCCGCCCGTCCCCGCCGCCGACCCCGCGGCCTCCGCACCGGCGGCCCCCGAGGCGCCCGCCGTGCCGCCGCAGCCGCCCGTGCCGCCCATGCCGCCCTCCGGCGCGCCGGAGGGTGCCGCACCGGGGGGCGCCGCGCTGGAGGTCGCCAGGCCCGCCGCCGCGGCGCTGCCCGCCGCGGACGGCCCCGCCGGGGAGGAGCGGCCGCAGCCGGTCGGCAGCGGGCTCGGCGAGTTGCTGCCGCCGCGGCCGATGGGCGGCTTCCAGGCCGCCTTCCCGGCCGCGTTCCCCAACCCTCCGGTGCCGGGCCAGGCGCCCGCTGCGAACGCGCTGTCCACCGCCGGGAGCGCCCCGGCCGCGGTCGGTCCCACGGCGCTGAACGGGCAGCGGCTGAACGGGCAGGCCTCGCAGGACGGCTCCGGCGAGGGTGGCGGGCCGGGGGCGGCCCTGGCGCTGTCCGGCGGCGGCGCGGTCGAGGGGCGCACCCCGCCCCGGCCGGTCGCCGAGCTCGACCCCGCCCGTGAGCAGGCGCCGGACGGCCCGCGCCCGCTGCTGGTGTGGCCCGAGCCCGATCCGTCCACCCGGGGCGCGCTGGAGGTCCGCGGTTTCCGCCCGGTCGTCGTCGCCTCCCGCGAGGAGGTGGACGCCCAGGTGCCGCAGGCCCCCGCCGCGCTCTTCGTCGATCCGCTGACCGGTCCGATCACCCGCACCGCGCTGCAGTCGCTGCGCACCGCCGCGCTGGCCGGGCGGGTGCCGGTGCTGCTGGCCGCCGGGCTCGGCCAGGCCACCCGGGACGCCGCGTACGGGGCCGACCCGGCGGTGCTGCTGCGGGCGCTGGCGCCGCGGGACGGCGAGAACCACGCGGCCCGGGTGCTGCTGGTGGAGTCCGACCCGGAGGTCGCGGCCGCGCTGGTGGCCAGCCTGGAGCGGCGCGGCATGCACGTCGAGCACGCCGCCGACGAGAGCGAGGCGGTGGCCCGGGCCAGCAGCATCCAGCCGAACCTGGTGGTGCTGGACCTGCAGCGGATCGAGCGCCGACACCTCGGGCTGCTCGACTGGCTGCGCGCCAACGACCGCCTGCACCGCACCCCGCTGGTCGTCTACACCTCGGCCGACCTGGACCCGCAGGCCCGGGCCGGGCTGCGCACCGGCGAGAACGTGCTGTTCCTCGCCGAGCGCTCCACCACCGAGGACGTGCAGGGCCGGATCGTCGAACTGCTGGCCCGTATCGGCGCGTTGGGCCAGGCCGTGACGGCGGGCAGCGGCGCTTCGCACTGACGGTTCGTCAACTGACTTGCCGGGGCGGCTCGGCCAGGGGGAGTCGGGCCACCAGGCGGGCGCCGCACGGGTGTTCCGCGGCGTCCGGGCAGGCGTCGACCAGGGTGCCGCCGTGGTGCTCGGCGAGGTCCCGGGCGATGGCCAACCCCAGTCCGGCGCCGCCGAGTTCGCGGCTGCGGGCGTCGTCGAGCCGGGTGAACCGCTCGAACACCCGCTCCCGGTCCGGCTCCGGGATGCCCGGGCCGTCGTCGCGCACCTCCAGCACCACCTCGCCCTCCCGCACCGCGAGTTGGACCTCCACCAGGCCGTCCGCGTAGCGCTGGGCGTTGTCCACCAGGTTGGTGAGCAGCCTGGTCAGCCAGGTGCGGTTGCCCAGCACCCTTGCCCCGGACGCGAGTTCGACCCGGACGGCGACCCGGTCGGCGGGGCGGGCGTCCAGCACGTCGGCGAACAGCACGTCCAGGTCGAGGAGTTCGGTGGCGACCGGGTCGGCGGCGTCCAGTCGGGCCAGCAGCAGCAGGTCCGCGGCGAGGTCCTGCAGGCGGACGGTGTCCTGCAGGGCGTCGGCGAGCAGTTCCGGCCACAGCTCCGGGTCGGGGTGGGCCAGGGCGACCTCCAACTGGGTGCGCAGCACCGCGATGGGGCTGCGCAGTTCGTGCGAGGCGTCGGCGATGAAGCGGCGCTGGCGCTGACCGGCGTCCTCCAGCCGGTCCAGGGTGGAGTTGACGGTGACGGCCAGCCGGGAGACCTCGTCCCCGGTGGGCGGCACCGGTACCCGGCGGTGCAGGTCGTGGCCGGTGATCTCGGCGACCTCGGAGCGGATCGCCTCCACCGGGCGCAGGGCCCGGCCGGTCACCCGCCAGGTCACCAGCGCCACCAGCGCCACCAGCAGCGGCAGTCCGACGGCGAGCGCGGCGGCGGCGGTCCGGCCGGCCGCGTCCACCGGGCCCAGCGAGACCGCGGCGTAGATGGTGACCGGCCCGTCCGGGCCGGAGACGGACGTCGAGACCACCCGCTGCCCGCTGCCGTCGACCAGCTTGACGACCGCCTTCTCGTCGAGCCGGTGCGGGAGTTGGCGCTTGAACGGCACTCCGGCCCCCTCGCCGGGGCCGGACGGCAGGCCGGGGGGCGGGGGGATGATCCGGGGCGCCACGTCCAGGGTGGCCGAGATCAGCTTCCCCTCGGCGTCGAACACCCGGACCGAGCCGCCGCCGGGGTTCGAGATGACCGGCGGCAGGTGCTCGCGCACCGCCACCGCGGCCACCTCGTCGACCTGCCGGACGGCGCTCTCCCGGACGTCCCGGGTCAGGTTGGCCTGCAGCACGCCGAGCAGCGCCACCGCCGTGCCGCCCAGCGCGAGGGCCACCACGGCGGTGGCGGCGAAGGTCGCCCGGGCCCGCACCGAGCGCGGCACCAGGCGGCGCAGGGCGCGGCGCAGGGCCACCGTCCGGTCAGCCACCGTCCACCGCCAGCCGGTAGCCCGCCCCGCGCACCGTGCCGACCGCGCTGCGGCCGAACGGGGCGTCGATCTTCCGGCGCAGGGCGCTGATGTGCACCTCGACGAGGTTGGGGTCGCCGTCGAACGCGGAGTCCCAGACGCTCTCCAGGATCTCCCGCTTCGACACCACCCCGCCGGACGCCCGGGCCAGGCACTCCAGCACCGCGAACTCCCGTGTGGTGAGCCGGACTTCGGTGCCCGACCGGGTGCACGTCCGGCGGGCCGGGTCGATCGCCAGGTCACCGAACTCCAGGGTCTGCGGCAGTCGGCGCCCGGTGCGCCGGACCAGGGCGCGCAGCCGGGCCACCAGCACCACGTACGAGAACGGCTTGGAGAGGAAGTCGTCGGCTCCCGTGTCCAGGGCCTCGGCCTCGTCGAGTTCGCCGTCCTTCGCCGTGAGCATCAGGATCGGGGTGTCGTCACCGGCCGCCCGCAGCCGGGCGCAGACCCGGTAGCCGTTGAGCCGCGGCAGCATGATGTCGAGCACGATCGCGTCGTAGTCGTGCTCGGTCGCCGCCCACAGCCCCTCCTCGCCGTCGTGGGCGAGGTCGACGGCGAAGCCCTCGGCCCGCAGCCCGCGCTGCAGCGCGGCGGCGAGCCGCCGTTCGTCCTCCACCACCAGTACGCGCATGGGGACAGCGTCGCAGGCACTCGTCGGGGCGGACAGGGCGGCTTCAGCCTGGCTTCAGGCGGCGGGCGGGATGCTGGGCGCCCGGCCGGACGGGATCGGTCCCCGGCCGCAGTCCCACGAAGGGGTCGCACCCACATGTCCGAACCGCAGTCGCCGGAGTTCGAGCCCCGGCCCGAGTCCGCGCCCGAGTCAGCCTCCGAGCCGACCGGGTTGACCAAGCCCCCGCTGCCGGAGCCCGAGTCCGCCGGGGCCGCGCGGCGCCGTTCGCTGCGGCTGCCGCGGGGGCGCGGGGCGCGCTGGGCGGCAGGCGCCGCCGCGGCGGTCGTGCTGGGCGTGGTGGCCGTCGGGGCGGGGGCCGCCTGGGAGCGGCACAGCGATCACGGGGCGCCCGGGTTCGACCGGGTCCGCGCCGGGAAGGTCCCGCCGGGCTTGCCGGGCCTCCCGGGCGGTGCCGAGCTGCCGGGAGGGCCCGGGAAGCTGGTGATCCGCGGGGAGGACGGCTCCGTCCGGTCCGTCGTCGTCGGCAAGGCGCCCGGGGGCGTGTTCCGCTCCGAGGAGGACGTCAAGGCGGACGACATCAAGGCGGGCGGCGGCAAGGCGGAGGGGAAGCTCGCCCCCGCCGCGCTGCCGACCGTCCCCGCCGACCAGGCGCTGGCCAAGGCCGTCGCGGCCGTCCCGAACGGCCGGGCCGCCGGGCTGGCGGTGGTCGGCCGCGAGGGCGGCGGCAGTTCCTGGTCGGTGGAGGTGCTCGCCCCGGACGGCGTCCGGCACCTGGTGACGGTGGACGGCACCGACGGGTCGGTCACCGGCAACACCGTCGCGGGCGGGCGCTGAGGGCCCCGCTCCGGGTCGGGCCGGGGTCAGTGGTGGTAGGCGTGGACCACCGCGTGGCCCCGGCCGCGACCGATCAGCCAGCGGTTGACCGGGACGGTGACCACGAAGGCCAGCACCAGCGAACCGGCCAGCGACACCCAGAACAGCAGTTGGCCGAGGCCCGCGTCCATCGCCCCGGGGACGGCCACCATGACGCCGTTGTCGATCAGCTCCATGACGACGATCGACACGGTGTCGGCGGCCAGCGCGACCTTCAGCGCGTCCCGGAAGGGCAGACCGGCCTTCAGCACGCCGCGCATGGTCAGCGCGTAGCCGAACACGAAGGCGAGCGCGATCGACAGCACCACGGTCGCGCCGTTGTGGAGGCCGAGGCCGACGCCGATCACCTGGCCGAGCACCTCGCCGATGGCGCAGCCGGTGAGGCAGTGCAGCGTCGCCTGCGCGGCGGTGCGCCAACTGCTGCCGCCACCGCCGCCGTGGTGCGCGTGGTCGTCGTGGTGCGCGTGGCCCGCGTGGCCGTCGTGGCCCGCGTGGTGGCCGTGACCCGCGTGGTGCTCATGGTGCTCGTGGTGTTCGTGCCCGGTGTGCGCGCTGTGCTCCATGACGGCCCTCCTCGTCCGGTCGGGTGGGTTCCCCGGCCACGAGGAACGTTATACCCCCCAGGGGTATTCCACGCCGGTTTTCCGGATCTTCCCGGGAGGGCCGCCGGGCGGCGGCCCGTCGTCAGCCCCGCTCCGCCCCCTTGCCGAGCACCGTCACGTCGAGGCGGTCGGCCGCGTAGTCCGCGCGGATCACCTTCTTGTCGAACTTGCCGACCGAGGTCTTCGGCACCGACTCGATCAGCGACCAGCGCTCCGGCAACTGCCAGGAGGCGACCCGCTCGGCCAGGAAGGCCCGCAGCTCGGGGAGCCCGGCGGTGGCGCCGGGGCGCAGCACCACGGTGGCCAGCGGGCGCTCGCCCCACTTCTCGTCCGGGACGGCCACCACGGCGGCCTCGGCGACCTCGGGGTGGGCCATCAGGTGGTTCTCCAGCGCGACCGAGCTGATCCACTCGCCGCCGGACTTGATCACGTCCTTGGCCCGGTCGGTGAGGGTCAGGTAGCCGTCGGCGGTGATGGTGCCGACGTCGCCGGTGCGCAGCCAGCCGTCGGGGCTGAACTTGTCCTCGGGGGCCTCGGCCTCGTGGCCCGCGCCGCCGAAGTACGCCCCGGCGATCCACGGCCCGCGCACCTCCAGCTCGCCCTCGGCGACGCCGTCGTGCGGCATCGTCTCGCCGCCGGGGCCGATCAGCCGGGCCTGCACCGAGGACGGGAAGACGCCCTGGGTGACCCGGTACGCCCACTCGTCCTCGCCGGTGACGCCCGCCGGCGGGTGGGCGACGGTGCCGAGCGGGGAGGTCTCGGTCATGCCCCAGGCGTGGATGACCCGGATGCCGTGCCGCTCCTCGAAGGCCTTCATCAGGGCGGGCGGGCAGGCCGAGCCGCCGATGACGACGGTCTCCAGGGTGGAGGTGTCGTAGTCGCCCGCGTCCAGCTCGTCCAGCAGGCCGGTCCAGATGGTCGGGACGGCGGCGCCGAAGGTCGGCTTGACCCGGTCGATCATCTCGGCGAGCGGCTTGGGCTGCAGGAAGCGGTCCGGCATCAGCAGGCTCGCGCCGGTCATGAACGCGGCGTGCGGGATGCCCCAGGCGTTGACGTGGAACATCGGGACGACCGGCAGCACGGTGTCGCGGGCGGTCAGGCCGAAGCTGGAGGCGGCGATGATCTGCATCGAGTGCAGGTAGATCGAGCGGTGGCTGTAGACCACGCCCTTGGGGTCGCCGGTGGTGCCGGAGGTGTAGCAGAGCGCGGCGGCCTGCTTCTCGTCGATGTCGGTCTGCCACGGGTAGTCGGTCGGCCGGCCCGCGAGCAGCTCCTCGTAGTCGTGCACCGTGCCGCCGAACCCGGCCAGCAGCGCCGGGTCGTACGCCCCGGCCACCACGACGTGCTCGACCGTCCCGGCCAGTTGCGGCAGCACCGCGGCCAGCAGCGGCAGCACCGAGCCGTTGACGATCACCACCCGGTCCGCGGCGTGCTTGACGATGTAGACCAGCTGGTGGGCGGGCAGCCGCAGGTTCAGGGTGTGCAGCACGGCGCCCATCGACGGTATCGCCAGGTACGCCTCCTGGTGCTCGGTGTTGTTCCACATCAGGGTGCCGACCGGCTCGCCGTCGACCACCCCGAGCCGCTCGTGCAGCGCGTGCGCGAGCTGGGCGGCGCGGGCCCCGATCTCGGCGAAGGTGCGCACCACGGGGCCGCTCTCGGTCCAGGTGGTGACGGTCGACCGGCCGTGGATGGTGGACCCGTGCTGCAGAATTCGGGCGACAGTGAGCGGAACGTCCTGCATCGTGCTGTACACGCGGGTCCTCCTTGACCGGCCGGCACGTTGCTACCCGCAGGTAGCAAGCGGTTCCTCCGATTGTTTCCCCGGTGCGGCCCCGCTGTCAGCAGTCGCAACCGAGATGAGACCGAGCCGTCCCCGCAGCTCGCGGCGCGCGCCCGCCCGGATCCGGGGCGCGGCGGGGGCCTGCCGTGACGGGGCCGGGCGGGCCGGGTGGGTGCGGACGGGCGCCTCCCTCCGTCGTACCCGCTCAGCGGGCGACCGGACCGTCCACCTGGTCGCGGTCGACGGTCAGCGCGGCGCCGCCGTACGTCTCCTGGACGTTGCCGTGGTACTGGTGGATCCGGGCGTGGTCGGCCCACAGGTCGTCGCCGAGCCGGCCCGCGCCGTCGGTGGTGGTGGTCCGGTCGTCCCAGCGGGCGTACCAGACCGCGTCCGGCAGCGGCCCGCTCCCGGCCCGGGCGGCGGCGGCCAGGTCGGCGACGCCCGCGTCGGTGGAGGAGTAGAAGCCGGAGCGGAAGCCCGCCCGGTGCAGGGCCTGCGTCCAGCCGACGGTGAAGTCCATGACCGCCTGGCTGCAGGCCGAGTCGCCGCGCGGGTACGCCTCGATGTCCAGGTAGACGGGGGTGCCGGTGCGCAGGCCGAGGTTCTTCACCGCGCGCACCGCCTCGGCCGCCTCCTCCTTGCCCTGCTGCACCGCCTTCGCCGGGTCGATCCGCTGCGCCTTGCCGCTCGCCTTCATGCACGGCGCCTGCCGCCCGACGTGGGTCGGGATCACCTGCCAGCCCAGCGCCCGGACCTCGCGCACCCAGGCCGCGGTCAGCCGGGGCTGCGCGCAGGCCCGCTGCCGCCCGCTGGTGTAGATCCCGACCGCGCCGTACGGGGAGGCGCCCCACCAGGCGCGCATGGTCTCCAGCGGGGGCGCGGCGCAGGCGTCGAACCCGGCGCCGGTGAACACCTCGGCGGGCAGCGGGGTCCGGCGCGAGCGCAGCGGGTCGGACAGCGCCGTGCGGGTCAACCGGACGGGCGGCGGCTCGGCGGCGGCCCCGGCGACCGCACCGACGGCCGTCAGCGGGGCGGCCTGGTGCGCCACGGCGGGCAGGCCCTGGGCGGCGAGCTCGGGGGCGAGCGGCTGGAGCTGGAGCTGGGATTGCGGCTGGGCCGCGGGGCGGGAGGCGGCGGGCGTTCCGGCCGCCAGCATTCCGACGGCGTCCCGGTCGGTGGCGAGCAGCAGGACGAGCGACGCGGCCGTCAGGGCCGCCGGGCCGAGGTAGCGCATCTTCCAGAACTACTGACGGGCAGCCAGTGCGGCTGGTGGGACACGCCGTCGGCGCCATCGGGTCACCCGGGCGGCCCTGTGGCGCGGTCCACTGGTAACCGTCTTTGACCATTTCCACTCCTTACGCCAAACTCGATCGCATGTCAGGCACCTCCCTCACCGTTGAAAGCACGAGCGAACTCCCGAACATCGCCTCCGTTTCGAAGGTCAATTCCGGCGCCGCCCGGGCACGACCTCGGCTCGGGAGCGTGCCGGCGCCGGTGCTGTGCCTGGTGTCGATGCTGGCGGTGCAGCTCGGCGTGGCGGCGTCCAAGCCGCTGTTCGGGGCGCTGGGCGTGGCGGGTGCGACCTTCCTGCGGATCTCCTTCGCGGCCGTGGTGCTGCTCGCCGTCACCCGGCCCCGGCTGCGCGGCCGCAGCCCCCGCGACCTGGCGATGGCCGGACTGCTCGGCGTCGCCTCCGCCGGGATGACCCTGCTGTTCGCGGGCGCCGTCGACCGGCTGCCGATGGGCACCGCCGCCACCATCGAGTTCCTCGGCCCGCTGGCCGTCGCCCTGGTCTTCGCCCGCCGCGCCGGGCACGTGCTGTGGGCGGTGCTGGCCGCGGCGGGCGTCGCCCTGCTCACCCTGCTCGGCGGCGGGGGCGGTTCCGGCGGCCTCGACCCGGTCGGCCTGGCCTGCGCGTTCGGTGCGGCCGCCTGCTACGCCGGGTACATCCTGTTCACCCACAGGGTCGGCGCGGCCTTCCAGGGCTTCGAGGGCCTGGCGGTCTCGTTCACCATCGGGACGGTGGTGCTCGCCCCGTTCGGTGCCGCCGAGGCGGTGCACGGCCTGTCCGGATCCGGCTCCCCCGTCCTGCTGCTGCTCGCCGTCGCGGGCGTCGCCCTGCTCTTCCCGGTGCTGCCGTACGCGCTGGAGATGACCGCGCTGCGCCGGATGTCGCAGCGGGTGTTCAGCGTGGTCGTCAGCCTCGACCCGGCGGTCAGCGCCCTGGTCGGACTGCTGGTGCTGGGCCAGGTGCTGGGACTGCCGCAGGTGCTGGGCATCTGCTGCGTGGTCGCCGCCAGCGTGGGGGCGACGCTCACCGCGCGCCGCTGAGCCGGCCCTCCGCACGACCGACCGGCCGCCCTGCCGACCTGCCGACCTGCCGACCGCCCTGTCGGCCGGCCCTCCGCTGACCGGCCCGTCGGGGGAACGCCCCCGGGAACGCCTCGGGGGCGCGGCGGCCGTTGTTGCGGCACCGCGCCCCCGAGGGGTGCTGTTCGTCGTCCGTGGTGTGCCCCGAGGCGGTGACCCTTTCCACTCCCGGGTGCCCCGGCGGTCCGTGCTCCGTCCGGTCCGGCGCCCCCGCCGGTCCGTCCGCACGTCCCGCCGACGGGTCAGTACGCGTAGACCGGCGCGAAGACGAAGTTGAAGTTCTTGTTGGACTGGTCGGCGTAGACGACGCCCGAGTTGCCCTTCACCCCGAGGGTGTTGTTCTGGTTCGACGCTCCGGCGCCGGTCGCCGTCTGCTGGGTGGAGTTGTCGTTGCCGTCGACCGATCCGAAGATGTTGCCGCTGCCGAAGTTCGAGACCACGCTGCTGTTCGAGCCGTGGCCGGCAGCCGCACCGTTGTCGGCCGCCGCGGCACCCGCCCCGGCCAGCAGCAGACCGGCTGCGAGCGGGACGGACGCGACCAGCGCGGCCAGGCGTGTGGTGCGGAAGCGCGCCATGGGATTTCCTCCGTGGTTCTTGCCGGGTGTTGCGGGTGAAAGGTGTTCCGGAGTTCGCGGCCAGACGAGGCTCCGGGGCTGCGACGCCGAGGGACAGACTTCCGCAACAAATCGACAAAGCACCAGCACCGCTGAGTCTTTTCCCCCATTAGCGTGACGCGGCGGCAGTGGCGCATAATCCGGGGCCGATCGGTTCATCGGCAGACACACCGCCTGCCAACTGCCGCTTCGCCCGGACGGCGGCAGCTAGGACCCCGTCCGGGCGGGCGCGCGAACAGGGGTTTCCGGCGAGTCGTACGAGCCCCGGGGTGCACGAACCGTCCGTTCACGCCCCGTTCGGGCATGGCAACCTCGCGAAGTCGATATTTCGCCATTTCGCCGTCCATCGAAATCCTCATACCATCCGGATTTCGGAAGATGATGGTCAGGTAAATGGCGCGCGGATATCCCGACCATCATCTTGTGATGGTCGGAATATCCCCCCGGTCACAGCACCTTGCCGGGGTTGAGGATGCCCAGCGGGTCGAACGCCGCCTTGATCCGGCGCTGCAGCTCCAGCCCGGCCGGGCCGAGTTCCCGGGCCAGCCACTCGCGCTTCAGCAGGCCGATGCCGTGCTCCCCGGTCACCGTCCCGCCCAGTTCCAGGCCCAGCGCCATGATCTCGTCGAAGGAGTCGCGGGCCCGGGCCGTCTCGTCCTCGTCCTCGGCGTCGAAGATCACCACCGGGTGGGTGTTGCCGTCGCCCGCGTGCGAGACCACGCCGATGGTCAGCCGGTGCCGGTTGGCGATCTCCGCGACGCCGTTCAGCATCGCGGCCAGCGCGCTGCGCGGCACCGCCACGTCGTCGATCATCGTGGTGCCCAGCCGCTCCAGCGCGGGCAGCGACAGGCGCCGGGCCTGCAGCAGCAGCTCGGACTCCGCCCGGTCCTCGGCCGGCACCACGGCGGTGGCCCCGGCGGCGGTGCACAGCTCCCCGACCGCAGCCAGCCGCTCCCGCCGGTCCGGGCCGTCGAAGGCCACCAGCAGCAGCGCCCTGGTCGACTCCGGCAGCCCCATCCGGGCCATCTCGTTCACCGCCCGGACGGTGGTGGCGTCCATCAGCTCCATCAGCGAGGGCGTGTGCCCGGCCGCCATCACCTCGCACACCGCCTTCCCCGCGGCGTCCACCGAGTCGAACTCCGCCGCCAGCACCAGCTGCGGCTCCGGCGCGGGCCGCAGTGCGAGCACCGCCTCGACCACCACCCCCAGCGTGCCCTCCGAACCGACCAGCAGCCGGGTCAGGTCGTACCCGGCGACGCCCTTCGCGGTGCGCCGCCCCGTCCGCAGCAGTTGCCCGTCGGCCAGCACCACGTCCAGCCCGAGCACGTACTCGCTGGTCACGCCGTACTTCACGCAGCACAGGCCGCCCGCGCCGGTGCCGATGTTGCCGCCGATGGTGCAGGACTCCCAGCTCGACGGGTCCGGCGGGTAGGCCAGGCCCAGGGCCTCGGCGGCGCGCGAGAGCTCGGCGTTGACTACGCCCGGCTGCACCACGGCGATCCGGTCGACCGGGTCGATGCGCAGGATCCGGTCCATCCGGGTCAGCGACAGCAGGACGCAGCCGTCCACCGCGTTCGCCCCGCCCGACAGGCCCGTCCGGGCGCCCTGCGGCACCACCGGCACCCGCAGCTCGGACGCCGTCCGCAGCACGAACTGCACCTGCTCGACCGTCTCCGGGAAGACCAGCACCGCCGGATCGCCCGCCGTGCAGAACCCGGCCATGTCCCGCGCGTACGCGGCCGTCACGTCCGGGTCGACCGCGACCGCCCCCTCCGGCAGCCCCGCCCGCAACCGTTCGACCAACTCGCCCACCGCAACCTCCACTTCGACCAATGCGCACTCTCCTCCCCCACCGCCGCCCCGGCAACCGCCCGACGCCCCCTCCCCGCTGTCGGCCCGCTGCGGCACCCTGGTCCCATGCGCGCACCCCGGATCCAGTGCCCCGACTGCGACCGACCGGTCGCCCTCATGCCCACCCGCCGCACCGGCTACGGCGTCATCCACGACCACAAGCGCGACCGCCGCTCGCTCAGCCTCTGCCCCGGCAGCATGCGCCAACTCCCGCTCTCCGACGCCACCCTGTGGCAGGAGACCCTCCCCGGCCTCCCCGGCCCGGACGTCCCGCCCACCCTGTTCTGACCCCTTGCCCGGGGCTGGCCACCACCTGCGGCCCGGGCAGCGCCCCGTCCCGAAGGCCGGCATCCAGGGGGACGCTCATGGCCCGCACCGGCACCGCCCAGTACCAGCACCTGGAGTCGCTCGACTCCTGCCGCGTCCTGCGGCCCCGGCCCGGAGAGCCCGCCGGGAAGTACGCCGGGAAGTACGCCGAGGAGGCGCACCTGCAGGTGTTCACCGAGGTGCTGCTGACGCTGGCGCTCGGCCGCACCGTCGTCGTCCCGCAGTCGTACGCCTTCGACTCGTACGCGTTCCTGCGCACCGCCGAGGACCAGCGGGCCGCCCGCGCGGCGCTCGACGCCCACCTGAACCGCGTGGCCGGCACCATCGGCGGCCGGGTCGGGGTCTCCGCGCGCAGCGGCTCCCTGATCGAGATGGTGCTCACCGCCGCGGGCGCCGCCGGGCCCGCCCCCGCCACCGAGGCCTGGCACCTGCCCGGCCCGCTCAGCCACTCGGCGTCCGCCGCGAGCGCGGTCGGCAGCCCGGTCTACGGCCGGACCAAGCAGGCCGTCGCCGGACGCCGACGCACCCGGCGGACCGCGTGCGCGCTGGGGCGCGTCGTCGACGTGAGAGGCTGACCGCCATGACAGACGGCGGTGGCGACGGCGGTGGGGACGGCGGTGCGGGTGCCGGGGCGAGGGACGCCATCCGGCGCACCCGCGAGGTGCTCGCCTACCGCAACCGCTTCGTCGACGTCTACGACGACGAGGTCGCCTTCCCGGACGGCACCGACGGGCGCTACCTGCGGATCCGCCACCGCGGCGAGGGCCTCGGCGTGGTGGTGCTACCCGTCCGCGACGGGGCCGTCGGGCTGGTGCGCACCTACCGCTACCCCCTCGGCCGCCTCCAGTGGGGCCTGCCCCGCGGCTTCTCGCACGACCGCGACCCGCTGGTCACCGCCCGCACCGAACTCCACGAGGAACTCGGCGTCCCCGAAGCCGAGTTCACCTTCCTCGGCACCATGACCCCCGACTCCGGCCTGCTCGCCGACCCCGTCGCCGTCGTCCACGCCCGCGTCACCACCGCCCCCGGCGCCCCGCTCACCCCCGAGGAGGTCATCGAGTCCCACTGGCTCCCCCTCCCCGACCTCCCCCGCTGGATCACCACCGGCCACCTCGACGACGCCATGACCCTCGCCGCCCTCACCCTCGCCCGCGCCCACGGCCTCCTCCCGCACTGATCCCGGGGACGACGACGGCCCCCGACCGCATCACTGCTGGTCGGGGGCCGTTCCGGCGCGGAGGATGTGGGATTTGAACCCACGGTGGCGCGAGGCCACAACAGTTTTCAAGAACGTCCGGACAGGGTTGCGCCGCACCCTTCTGAACAGCGCAAGAGCGTCGCTGGGGTGCGAGGAAGTCGCCGCAGGTTCCACGCATATTCCAGCGCCCCGAATCTGGTTCGCTAAGGCACAACTATCCAGCCGGCGTCTGCCTCCTCTTCGTCCCGAAGCAACTTGGCACCCACCCGACCTTGGGTCAGGCTCTCGCTGACCTGCGCACACAGTCCCCAATCGTCCATAGTGGTCCGCTGACGTGCGAGGCCGCTGTAGCGCAGTTAGACACGCGCTCTGATACCGTTCCGCCTGCGCCATCTTCGCCGTGTGATCAGAAAGCCCTTGCCGGCTTCGAGCTGTTGACCCTAGCTAGGTGAAGACAACAACGCCGAATGAATCATCCTGACAGATACTCAAGGACGGCAGCTACGGCAGAATTGCGCATCTTTCTGGACCTCTTGGGGCCGACGTAATGTGCCTTCATGAAGTCTTTTTCATCGGCAGCCAGCACTCCACCAATCGTGTTAATGCCCAAGCTGTGAAGGCTGCTGCGCTGGAAATCACTTAGGTCTAGCTTGTCGATCGACCGCTGCAGCTGGGCCTCCAAGGCCTCATTCCCTTCCGACTCTATGTCAGCGAGGGAGAATTTCGCGAGCGCGCGGAACTCGACGTGGTTCGATCCATACTCAACCCATCGCTTTATGGATAGGGAAGATCGAACCTTTTGGATAAAATTAATCGGCTCCGCATCCAAAGAGCCTAGGCATCCGAGATTCACCAGGTAGCGCGTTCCGATTTGACTCCGAGTCCCTTTTATTCCGGAGACACCCTCCTGCAGGATGCCGCTGTAAGAGAGCAGTCGAAGCGCCTCTCGTACTGCATGCGGGGCATCGCGATGAATCCAAAGGAAAGAGGTTGTATCCGTCTTTGAAGCTCGATTGCGGTCGTAAAGGGCCGGGATTACGCTACCCTCCATGAACATTCTACCCCAGTCGATTAGCGTGCCATGCCCTGGGTACCTTTCGCGAAGAGCTGAGTGTTCCGCCCAAATGTCTTCACGGTAGTACTCCTTGATGACCTCCTGCACGTTCCTTCGGTTGAATTGAGGCAGTCGATCAAGAGTCTTTAGGAGGGTCCGGGGATTTCCAGTGGCGGCATAGGCGAGAGCGTCAAACACCTCGCCATTGCGCTCAATCGTTGCCTTTAGTGAGTTATCCTGCTTGTACACCACTTGCCTCATATTTGACGCATACTCTACCTCGGTGATGAGGCGGTCTACGGTATGCACTGAGGCGTCGTGCATCGGCTGGAAGGAGTCACCATAAGAGGTAGCGCCAGGATAAACCGCCGCCTTTACGGAAATAAATGGACTCCTAAGGTCACGCATGAGAGTGAAGAACTGCCGCTGCTGCTCGGGGATGAACACATGTGCGGCTTCATCGACAAAGAGGCAGATGCGCTTCAGATCGACATACCTGCAAAGATCTTCAATTGCGTCGCGGAGAATGTCGGAGTCAGGAATATCCATGGAAGGATCTGCAGAGCTGCTATTTTTCCAGGACTCCTCCAGGGTTGCTTCGACCTGCTCCATCTGGGAAGTCCCGTCGTCGGACTTCTTGCCTTGGATTTCGGCAATAGCTGACCCTGCAGGTAGCGTCAGGCCGTAAGTCGTAGCTGTTCGGACGATGCTGTTGCAGATTTTCGACATCATCCACAGCATGAATCGGTCGGGCGTATTGGCTCGAATTAGTCCAGCCTTGGCAAATGTCACATAGACTGGAAGGATCTTGGACTCCGCGAATGAGTCCTTCAGCTCAGATTCGGCGGCCCGCATCAGAAAGGACTTCCCGACCCCTCTGCTCCCCTTCAGAATCACCGGCGAGCGCCCCTTAAGCGCCCGAATGAGGTCCCGGTCGCTTTGCGATTCGACCAAGTAGGAGAGGACTTCTTCCTGTCGAATGTCCTCGGTTCGAAAGAAAAGGTCGCCTGCCATGATCTAGAAACCCCTCTATTTAGCTAACGGGAAGCCCGAGCGCGGTACGGACGGATGCGATATGGCCGAATGAGTGTGCGATGGCATCGTGGAGCTTCCCGCCGTCATCGTCCTCAAGGAGTTCGGTGGAGTAACGACAGTAAAGGAGAAACAGGACGGCTTTTGCTGATTTTTCAGCCGTGGCAATCCAGTTCTCCAGCACATCTTTGGAGTATCCAATCACTTCTGGCAGCTTACTCGTTTCAGAAGCCTTACCGTGGATGAACTGGGAGCAGTGACGGTAGCACTCGGCGGCACTAGTTGCATGGTGTGGGGCAAAGTCGATCACATCGTCTCTAAATTCTCTAACGAAAGACTTGGATAGAACTCCTTCATTCTCATCCAAGGCCTTTGACCAAGAGAAGTCATGACGATCGGATAGCCATTTCCTTCGCAGGTATTCATTTGCGGAAAAGAATACCGATGCGAATCCAAGCTCAAGGAACAGTCGGATGCTACCGAAGGCTAGGCGATAGAGACCGCATGACGCGGCGTAGGTCGCATATCCAAATTCTTTACGGGCCTGCGCAAGTTGGGCACTTTCAGGCCTGCCAGAAATCATCTGCTCGAAAACCTGAATATCGAGGTCAAGTCTCATCAGCCGCCCAAAGGCGGCAGGGTTAGACTTCATTGTTTCCTCGATCGCCTTTTCGGCTTCGCCGTGAAGGCCGCGCAATTGCTCTTCTATGCTTCCGGCCTTGTAATCGGCAGCTGTCACGCGATGCTCCTGCGATGTGGTAGCGCTGATGAGTCATACGCTACGCCGGGCGCTCTCACTACCGCAGGCGGTTTGCCTTCTTTGGTGGGCGGTGGAGCGGTTTTGGCCGGTGTCCTGCCTGGTCTGGGGCCGAGCATGATCGGGGGACCGTAAGAACTCGTAACACGATCTTGCTGATCGTCACTGGCAGGGCGTGACCGATGTGACGATTCGCCCGTTCGTGATGGCGTGAGCAACAAGCCGTGGATCGTGGGCGACGAGCTGTGGGCCCGGATCGAACCGCTGCTGCCGCTATGGCCGGAGCGGGCGCCGGGCCCGCGTCCGGTGGACGACCGGTTGTGCCTGCAGGATGTCCTGTTCGTGCTGTACACCGGGATCGCCTGGCAGCAGTTGCCGCCCGAGTTGGGCTTCGGCTCCGGGCAGACCTGCTGGCGGCGGCTCGGCCGCTGGCAGCAGGCCGGGGTGTTCGAGGCCCTGCACCGCATGCTCCTGGCCGAGTTGAACACGGCCGGACTGATCGACTGGACCCACGCGTGCGTGGACGCCTCCCACGTGCGCGCGAAAAAGGGGGTGAGGCCACCGGCCCGTCGCCGGTCGACCGCCGTAAGACCGGCAGCAAGCACCACCTGATCAGCGACGGTGGCGGCATCCCGTTCCACCTGATCACCACCGCCGCCAACGTCAACGACGTCATCCGAACCCTCGATCTGGTCGACGGCATCCCATCGGTCGCCGGCCGTGTCGGCCGCCCCCGCAGACGCCCGGACGCCCTGCTCGGCGACAAGGGCTACGACAGCAACCCCAACCGCCGGGAACTGCGCAGACGCCGGATCCTGCCGGTCATCTCCCGCCGCGGCGAGCCCGACATCGTCGGCCTCGGCAAGCTCCGACACGTCGTCGAGCAGACCTTCGCCCAGCTCCACCAGTTCAAGCGCCTCGCCGTCCGATGGGAGAGACGCCTCGACCTCCACAACGCCTCCGTCTCACTGGCCTGTGGACTCATCTGCTGGCGACGCCTCAACCGACAGATACCGTGACGCTGTTGCGAGTTCGCACTGAAAGGGCATGTTCATGGGTCTCCCCGGCTGGATCGGCGATGTCTTCGAGGCCAGGAGGAGGGAGTTCGTCGAGAGCCCAGACGACGAGGGGATCTTCGGCCCTCCGATCCTGCGGGCCGGGGCGACGGAAGAGGACATCACGCGACTGCGGGCGAGGTTCTCCCAGCCGTTGGAGGAGCACTACGTCGAGTTCCTGCGGCACTCGGACGGGATGGAGAACTTCGCGCTGGGAAGACCCCTCTACGGAAGTCGTGACTGGCTGAGCGGCCGAACCCAGGAGGAGTCCGAAGAGTTCCTCCAGGCCCAGAAAGACATCCTCCGGCTCGACGTCGGGATCCCCGACGGAACGGAGGTCATCCCGACCTCCATGGAGGAGGACCGGACGTCGGGAGTCTTCATGATCCCACCCGGTGACGGGCGGGGCCGGATCTTCTGGCTCTCGCACGGGGACCTCTGCTTCTACTCCGGCCTGCGGCAGCTCTTCCATTGGGCGGTGTCCTTCGACCCGAGTGAAGTCGGCTGGACGGCGTAACCGCACGTCGCCTTCGGGTGGGCGCCGCACCAGCCACAGGGCCGCCGCGGCGTCCTGGACTGCCCCTCGGGGTAGTGACTTCCATCTGACGTGAATGTCTGCATACCTCCAACCCCACCCGAACGCCCTCAACAGCAACGAATCGTCGCACTCGCCGCAGCCTGCTGGCGCGCAAGATCTTGTTACGAGCTCTGATTGGGCGTTTCACCCGTAATTTGGTGGATTGATCCCGATTTTGGGGCCAACTGGACTGCTGGCATTCGGTGGCACTTGGGGCCCTGGTGGCAGG
>NZ_JBIAVO010000019.1:0-149721 GCF_042894345.1 Kitasatospora sp. NPDC001540 | reverse complement strand
ACTGATCCACCCCGAAGGGCTTCACCGTTCGACTTGCATGTGTTAAGCACGCCGCCAGCGTTCGTCCTGAGCCAGGATCAAACTCTCCGTGAATGTCTCCACGAAAGAGCGGCACAGCGGCCAGCCGGAATAAGGCGGCCCCGTGCACTGCGTCCTCGCTAGTGTTTTACTTCAAAAGGAATCTCCAACCCCGACGAGATCGCCGAGGCCGGGGATGTCAACATATCTGGCGTTGACTTTTGGCACGCTGTTGAGTTCTCAAGGAACGGACGCTTCCTTCGACCGGCCTTCCGACCGCATCTCCGGGCGCTTCGTTCTTTCGTGTTCCCAGCTTATCAGAGGTTTTCGCCACCGTTTCACCGGCGTTTCCTCGAACTCGCTTTCGTTCGCCCCTCTCGGCGCGACTCCGGAACTGTACGGGGACCGGCGGCCGCAAAGCAAATCCGCCCCCGCACGGAGGGGCGGGCGGGGCGGGCGGGGGCTCACTCGGATGCCGTAGAGTGCGGCGGGGTGGCCAAGAGGACTAGACCACTTGAAGGTGGCGGGGGCGGCGGAGATGGTGCGGGGCGGACGGTTCGTGTGCGGCGAGGTTGGGGTGGGCAGCGATCTTCACCCGGGCGGCCTGCGGGGGTTATCGAATGAAATGTCCGAAGTTGACGTAATTTGGGGACAGTCGATCAATGGGCCGCTGCCCCGCGGCCGCACGCGATGTACTCCGTACCTGGGAGGCTCCACCATGACCACTGTCACGTCGCCGCTCGCCGGTCGCGCTGTCGGCCTCGCCAATGTTCCCGACCCGGTGTTCGCCGGGGCCATGGTCGGGCCGGGTACGGCGATCGATCCGTTGCGGGAGCCGATCGAGGCGGTGGCTCCGGTGGACGGGCAGGTGGTGTCGATGCATCCGCACGCGTTCGTGGTGATGGACGAGAACGGGCACGGGGTGCTGACGCACCTGGGGATCGACACCGTGCAGCTCAACGGGGAGGGGTTCGAGCTGCTGGTGCACAAGGGGGACCGGGTGCGGCGGGGGCAGCCGGTGATCAAGTGGAACCCGGCGGCGGTGGAGGCGGCGGGGAAGTCGCCGATCTCTCCGATCGTGGCACTGGAGGCGTCGGCGGAGCAGTTGAGCGGGGTGGCGGAGTCCGGTGAGGTGACGGCCGGTGGCGAGCTGTTCATCTGGAACTGACGGCGACGAATAAGGGGTTTCGGACCATGGAGCGGACGCTGCGGGGCGTGGGGGTCAGTCACGGGGTCGCCATCGGGCAGGTGCGGCACATGGGGACGGCGGTGCTGGAGCCGCCGGTGACCCAGGTGTCGGCGGAGGAGGTGCCGCGGGAGCAGGCCCGGGCGCGGGCGGCGGTGGACGCGGTGGCGGCGGACCTGACCGCGCGCGGGAACCTGGCGGGGGGTGAGGCGCAGGCGGTGCTGGAGGCGCAGGCGCTGATGGCGCAGGACCCGGAGCTGCTGGCGGACGTGAACCGGCGGATCGAGTCGGGGAGCAGTGCCGAGCGCGGGGTGTACGACGCGTTCGCGGCGTACCGGGAGCTGTTGGCGGCGGCGGGTGAGTACCTGGCGGGGCGGGTGGCGGACCTGGACGACGTGCGGAACCGGATCGTGGCGCGGTTGCTGGGGGTGCCGATGCCGGGGGTGCCGGACAGTGACGAGCCGTACGTGCTGCTGGCGCGGGACCTGGCGCCGGCGGACACGGCGCTGCTGGATCCGTCGCTGGTGCTGGGGTTCGTGACGGAGGAGGGCGGGCCGACCTCGCACAGCGCGATCCTGGCGCGGGCGATGGGGGTTCCGGCGGTGGTGGCGCTGGCGGGGGCGACGGGGTTGGCGGAGGGGGTGGTGGTGGCGGTCGACGGGTCGTCGGGCGAGGTGCTGGTGGAGCCGGGGGCGGAGCGGCAGGAGGAGTTGCGTCGGCAGGCGGCGGAGCGGCAGGCGGCGTTGGCGGCCTCGACCGGGCCGGGGCGGACCTCGGACGGGTTCATGGTGCCGTTGCTGGCGAACGTGGGCGGTCCGGCGGACGTGGCGGCGGCGTTGGAGAACGGGGCGGAGGGCGTCGGGCTGTTCCGGACGGAGTTCCTGTTCCTGGACGACTCGGCGCGGGCGCCGAGCGAGGACAAGCAGGTCGAGGCGTACCGGAAGGTGCTGGAGGCGTTCCCGGGGGCCCGGGTGGTGGTGCGGGTGCTGGACGCGGGGGCGGACAAGCCGCTGGACTTCCTGACGCCCGGGGACGAGCCGAACCCGGCGCTGGGGGTGCGGGGGCTGCGGACGCTGCTGGAGCACCCGGAGGTGCTGCGCTCGCAGTTGCGGGCGCTGGCGCGGGCGGCGGAGGGGTTGACGGTGCGCCTGGAGGTGATGGCGCCGATGGTGGCGGACGGGGTGGACGCGCGGGCGTTCGCGGCGGCCTGCCGGGAGGTGGGGCTGGACGCGAAGTACGGGGCGATGGTGGAGATCCCGTCGGCGGCGCTGCGGGCGGCGGCGGTCCTGCGGGAGGTGGAGTTCCTGTCGCTGGGGACGAACGACCTGGCGCAGTACGCGTTCGCGGCGGACCGGCAGGTGGGGTCGTTGGCGCGGCTGCAGGATCCGTGGCAGCCGGCGCTGCTGGACCTGGTCGCGGCGGCGGCGGACGCGGCGAAGGCGGCCGGGAAGAGCTGCGGGGTGTGCGGGGAGGCGGCGGCGGACCCGTTGCTGGCGTGCGTGTTGACGGGGCTCGGGGTGACGAGCCTGTCGATGGGTGCGGCGGCGATCCCGTACGTGCGGGCGGCGTTGGGGCGGGCGACGTTGGCGCAGTGCCAGCGGGCGGCGGGGGCGGCGCGGGCGGCGGACACCGCCGGGGAGGCGCGGGAGGCGGCGCGGCGGGTGCTGTCCGGGGAGTAGGGCGGGTGTGGGTCTCCCGAGGGGTCGCTGCCACCGTGGGGGGTGGCGGCGGCCCCTCGGGGCCGGTTCGGTTGCGGGTCAGGGCTGCTTGCGGGTGGTGGCGAGCTGCTCGAAGAAGCGCAGGTGGTCGAGGTTGTCGACGGAGCCGGGGTTGACGGCCCGGTCGAGGGGGGTGCCGCCGAGCAGGCGCTTGACGGGGACTTCGAGGCGCTTGCCGGTGAGGGTGTGCGGGAGGCCCGCGACGGTGATCACCTCGTCGGGGACGTGGCGCGGGGACAGTTCGGTGCGCAGCGAAGTGCGGATGCGGGCGGTGAGGTCCTCGTCGAGTTCGGCGCCGGGGGTGAGGACGACGAACAGCGGCATCCAGTAGCCGCCGTCGGGTTCTTCGAGGCCGATGACCAGGGACTCGGCGATCTCGGGGAGGCGTTCGACGACCTCGTAGATGTCGGCGGAGCCCATCCGGACGCCTTGGCGGTTGAGGGTGGAGTCGGAGCGGCCGTGGATGACGACGGTGCCGCGGCTGGTGGCGGTGATCCAGTCGCCGTGGCGCCAGGTGCCGGGGTAGGTGTCGAAGTAGCTGTCGTGGTAGCGGTGGCCGTCGGGGTCGTTCCAGAAGCCGGTGGGCATCGACGGGAGGGGCTTGGTGACGACGAGCTCGCCGACGGTGTCGGTGTGCGGGTGGCCGTCGGCGTCCCAGGACTCGACGGCGGCGCCGAGGCAGGGGGCCTGGATCTCGCCGAGGTGGACGGGGAGGGTGGGGACGCCGCCGACGAAGCAGGAGCAGACGTCGGTGCCGCCGCTGACGGAGGCGAGCCACAGGTCGGGCTTGACCTCGTCGTAGATCCACTGGAAGCCGTCGGGCGGGAGCGGGGAGCCGGTGGTGCCGAGGCAGCGGACGGCGGAGAGGTCGAGGTCGCGGCCGGGGTGGAGGTCGGCCTTGCGGCTGGCGATGACGTAGGCGGCGGAGGTGCCGAGGACGGTGGCGCGGGTGCGGGCGGCGACGGACCAGAGGGCGCCGGTGTCGGGGTGTCCGGGGCTGCCGTCGTAGGTGACGATCGTGGTGCCGGTGAGCAGGCCGGCCAGGAGGAAGTTCCACATCATCCAGCCGGTGCTGGTGTACCAGAGGAAGCGGTCCTCGGGGCCGAGGTCGAGGTGGAGGGCGGCCTGCTTGAGGTGCTCGACCAGGATGCCGCCCTGGCTCTGCACGATGGCCTTGGGGAGGCCGGTGGTGCCGGAGGAGTAGAGCACCCAGAGGGGGTGGTCGAAGGGGACGGGTTCGAAGCGGGGCTCGACGTCCGAGGAGACCAACTCGTCGTAGGGGAGGGTGCCTTCGGGGGCGGGGGTGTCCAGGAGGGGGACGTGGATGACGGTGGTGAGGGTGGGGAGTTCGCGGCGGAGTTCGGCGACGACCTCGGTGCGGTCGTGGTCCTTGCCGCCGTAGTGGTAGCCGTCGACGGCGAACAGGACGGTGGGTTCGATCTGCTGGAGGCGGTCGAGGACGCTGCGGGCGCCGAAGTCGGGGGCGCAGCTGGTCCAGGTGGCGCCGACGGCGGCGGTGGCGAGGAGGGCGACGGCGGCCTGCGGGATGTTGGGCAGGTAGGCGCTGACGCGGTCGCCGGGGCGGACGCCGTGGGCGCGGAGGGCGGCGGCCAGGGAGCCGACCTGGCGGCGGAGTTCGGACCAGGTGGTGACGGCCGGCTCGGCGGCGCGCTCGTCCAGGTGGAGGATGGCGGGGCGGTCGGCGTTGGCCGGGTCCTCGGCGGCGCGCAGGGCGTGTTCGGCGTAGTTGAGGGTGGCGCCGGGGAACCAGGTGGCGCCGGGCATGGTGGCGGGTTCGGCGAGGACGGCGGTGGGCGGGGTGTGGAAGCGGACGTCGAAGTACGCGGTGACGGCCGTCCAGAAGCGGCTGAGGTCGTCGGTGGACCAGCGGTGGAGGTCGGCGTAGCGGGCGGCGGCCTCGGCGTCGGTGGTGACCGGTGCGAGGGGGGCGGCGGGGGCGCCGTGGTGTTCGGCGGCCCAGCGCTGGAAGTCGACCAGGCGGCTGGCGGCGGCGCGGGCGGGGTCGGGGCGCCAGAGCGGTTCGGGCTGCGGGTGCTGCTGGTCCTGGGGGGTCGGAGGGGTGCTCACGTGGTGGTCTCCAGGCCGTGGTGGGGACGGCTGGGCTCGTGGCGGGCCGTCCGTGGGTGCTGACGGTGCTGACCATGCCACGTGATCGTCCGGGGGTCCAGGGTCGCGCGGTCGGGGTGCTGGTGGGGGCGGGTGGGAGGTGGTAGACCGGCGGGATGACGGTGGCTTATGACGTGGTGATCGTGGGTGGCGGGCACAACGGGCTGGTGGCGGCCGGGTACCTGGGGCGGGCCGGGCTGCGGGTGCTGGTGCTGGAGCGGTTGGGGCACCCGGGCGGGGCGGCGGTGTCGGAGCGGGCGTTCGCGGGGGTGGACGCGCGGCTGTCGCGGTACTCGTACCTGGTGAGCCTGTTGCCGCGGCGGATCCTGGCGGATCTCGGGGTGCGGGTGGAGTTGCGGCGGCGGCGGATCTCCTCGTACACGCCGTGGGAGCGGGACGGGCGGGTCGGGGGGTTGCTGGTGGACGGCGGGGACGAGCGGCGGACGGCCGAGTCGTTCCGTGAACTGACGGGTGGGGAGCGGGAGTTCGCGGCGTGGCGGGAGTTCTACGGGATGACCGGGCGGGTCGCGGAGCGGGTGTTCCCGTCGTTGACGGAGCCGTTGCCGTCGCGGGCGGAGCTGCGGGCGCGGGTGGACGATCCGGTGGCGTGGGCGGAGTTGTTCGAGCGGCCGTTGGGCGAGGCGCTGGAGCGGCGGTTCGCGGACGACGTGGTGCGGGGGGTGGTGCTGACGGACGCGCTGATCGGGACGTTCTCGCACGCGCACGATCCTTCGCTGCGGCAGAACCGTTGCTTCCTGTACCACGTGGTGGGCGGCGGGACGGGTGACTGGGACGTGCCGGTGGGCGGGATGGGGGCGGTGACCGGGGCGTTGGCGGAGGCGGCGCTGGCGGGCGGGGCGGAGCTGCGGACGGGGTGCGAGGTGGTGGCGGTGGATCCGGGGGGCGCGGAGGGGCCGGCCGAGGTCGGGTACCTGGATGCGGACGGGGTCCAGCGGCGGGTGGGGGCGCGCTGGGTGCTGTGCAACGCGGCGCCGGTGGAGTTGGAGCGGTTGCTGGGCGGGGCGGGCGGCGGGGAGCGTCCGGAGGGGGCGCAGCTGAAGGTGAACATGCTGCTGCGCCGGTTGCCGCGGCTGCGGGACGGGGCGGTGGACGTGCGGGACGCGTTCGGGGGGACGTTCCACGTCGCGGAGTCGTACCGGGAGCTGGAGGGGGCGTACCGGGAGGCGGCGGCGGGGCGGTTGCCCTCCCCCGCGCCGTCGGAGATCTACTGCCACTCGTTGGCGGACCGGTCGATCCTGGGGCCGGGGGTGCCGGAGGGGACGCAGACGCTGACGCTGTTCGGGTTGCAGGTGCCCGCGCGGCTGTTCGCCGGGGATCCGGAGGGGGTGCGGGAGGCGGCGTTGGCGGGGGTGCTGGGGGCGCTGGACGGGGTGCTGGCGGAGCCGTTGGCGGACTGCCTGGCGGTGGACGCGGAGGGGCGGCCGTGCCTGGAGGTGCGCGGGCCGTTGGACCTGGAGGCGGACCTGCGGCTGCCGGGCGGGAACATCTTCCACCGGGACCTGGCGTTCCCGTTCGCGGGTGAGGGGCCGGACGCGGGGCGGTGGGGGGTGGGGACCGGGCGGCCGCGGGTGCTGGTGTGCGGGGCCGGGGCGGTGCGCGGGGGCGGGGTGAGCGGGATCCCTGGGCACAACGCGGCGATGGCGGTGCTGGGGCGGTAGCGGTGGCCGGGCCCGGCGGGTGGTCGGGCCCGGCCGGTGGGTTCAGGGGGCGGGTTCGGTGGTGAGGTGGAGGTACTCGCCGTCGAACCAGGAGCGGGCGACCCGGGTGTGGAAGGGGAAGGCGAGCGGGGTGTCGGCGGTGGCGAGTTCCCAGCCCTCGGTCTCGTCGGTGGGGACGGAGGGCGGCAGGTCGGCCAGGTCGCGGGCCGGGAGGAGGCCGAACAGGCAGAGGAAGCCGCCGCGGTTGTCGGAGTCGGTGGCGACCAGGCGGACGTCGGCGGCGTCGGCCAGGATGCCGGTCTCCTCGCGCAGTTCGCGGACGGCGGCCTGCTGCCAGCTCTCGCCGTAGTCGACGTAGCCGCCGGGCAGGGCGAGCAGGCCGTAGCCGGGCTCGATGGTGCGGCGGATGACGGTCAGCCGGGTGTCGCCGTCGGGGAGGCGGACCGGGAGGAGGGCGACCGTGACGGGGAGCGGGTTGCGGTAGCTGATCTCGCCGCAGCCGGGGCAGGTGCGCGGCCAGGCGTCGGTGCCGGCCGGGTACGGCGCTCCGCACCAGTGGCAGTGGGTGTGGGGGCCGAAGGGGGCGGGGCGGGCGGACGGCTGGGTCGTCATGGGGGCGATGGTAGTCCGGGCGGGTGACGGGCGGGGCGGAGTCGGTGCGGGGCGCGCGGTGGCGCGGGTGGCGCGGGGCGGACGGGGGCCGGCCCCCGCCGGGCGGGTGAATCCGGCGGGCGCGGTTGGAATTCGACGGTGTGCGCACGGTAGCGATGGGGGTGCCCGTGACGGACGCGGGAGTGGGACGTACCGAAGGATGATTGTGCGAGCGATTCTGGTTTCCCTGGTGGCGCTTGGTTCGGTGCTCGGACTGGCGGCTCCGGCGCCCGCGGCGGCGCGTGCGGCGAGTGGTGACGTGGTGGTGTTCTCGACCGAGGCGCAGCCGCTGGACACGTACACCGATCCGGCCGGTTGTCAGCAACTTCCCACGGTGGCACACGTGTTGACCAATCAGACGGACCGTCCGGTGAAGGTCTACGGCAATCCGTTCTGTCTGGGGCCCTCGGTGGTGGTGCAGCCGGGTCACGGGACGCACGTGCCGGGCGGGGCGGGGAGCTTCTCCGCGTAGGGCGGATTGTGGAAAAGCGGTCGGATGATCGCACGGGCGGTCGGGGAAATACCCGATCGCCCGCTTTTTGTTTGATCACAGAAATGCGTCCGAACGGTCGCCCTATGTCATGATGGCGATCGCCGACTCCTGGTCCGCCGTGATGAATTGGCGCACCGTCAGCGCGGTCGGCCCGTTGTCTCCGGCCCCCCGCGGCAGTCGCGTCCCGGGTTGCGGCCACCGTCGAGAGGACTGCGTTTCCCGTGGAGCACGTCGCCCTTCCCGCCGCCGCCGAGGCGGCCCCGGTTCCCTGGCGGGCGTACGCCAGGCTGGCCAAGCTCGACATCTGGGACTACTACCTGAGCGTCCCGCTGGTGGCCGCGATGGTGCTGGCCGCCGGCTCGGGGGCCGGCTGGTCGGGGGTCGGGGCGGGGACGGTGCTGCTGGTGCTGGTGCTGTTCCTGGGCGGGGAGGTCGCGATGAGCGCGGCCATGTGCACCTTCGACGACGTCACCGGGTACCGGGACGGCAGCGACGCGGTGAACTACGGGCCGGACGCGCCCGCCCGGCGGCTGGCCCGCAAGCCGCTGGTGGCCGGGACGCTGACCGAGCGGCAGGCGATCCGGTTCGGCTGGGCGAGCGTCGCGGCGTGCGTGCTGTGCTGGGCGGCGGCCGTGGCCGCGGCGCCCGCCAGGCCCGGGTGGGCGCTGGCCGGAACGGCGGCGCTGGCGGTGTTCGGCTTCCAGTACACCTGGTGGCTGCGGATCAGCTACAACGGCTTCCAGGAGTTCTTCCTCGCCGCGCTCGGCTGGTTCTTCGTGCTGCCGCTGTACGGGCTGCTGACCGGGCGGTTCGACGGCTTCGCGGTGGTGCAGGCGCTGGTGTTCGGGCTCGGCCCGCTGCTGTTCGGCGTCTACTCCAACACCAACGACATCGCCGGGGACCGGGCGGTGGGGCGGAGGACCGCCGCGGTGCTGCTGTCGCCGCGCGGCAACGCGGCGTTCGTGGCCGGGTGCTCGGCGCTGGAGGCGGTGCTGCTGGTGGGCTCGGCGGTGGCCGGGTACGCGCCGTGGTGGTTCCCGCTGGTGATGGCGCCGGTGGTCGCGCTGCGGGCCCGGCAGTGGGTGCTCGGGTTCGTCCGGGGCGAGATCCTGCTCGCCCGCCGGCTCGGGATCCACCTGCACCGGGTGTGCTGCGCGCTGCTGGTCGGCGTGGACCTGGCGCTCGCGGTGACCGGCGGTGGGCTGTGAGCGGCGGACTGGGCGCGGCGTTCGGGCGGCTGCCGCTCGACCTGGGGCCGCTGTTCGACACGCTGGCCGAGCAACGTCCTTCGGTCGACGTGCGGTTGGGCCGCCCGCTGGACCTGGCGCCGGAGCGCGGCACCTCGTACGACACCGCGCGGCTGGCCGAGCTGGTGCGGGAGACCGCGGCCTGGCTGGCGGCGGCCGGGGCCGGGCCCGGCTCCTCGGTGGCGGTGGTGAAGCGCAACCACTGGGACTACGTGCTGCTGGCCTGCGCGGCGGCCCGGATCGGGGCGGTGCCCGCGCTGCTCTCGGACCGGGTGCCGCCGGACGCCCTGGCCGTGCTGCTGCGGCGGCTGCGGCCGGACGTGCTGGTCACCCAGCGGGACGTGCTGGGCGGGGCGCGGGCCGCCGGGGTGGAACTGACCGCGCTGGCCGGGCGGACGGTCTGCCTGGACGGGGCGTGGGAGGGCGCCCTGGCGGTGGACGAACTGCGCGGCGGGCCGGTGCCGGGCGTGCGCACCCGCGGCGAGGACGAGCCGCTCGCGGTCATCCACACCTCCGGCACCACCGGCGTCCCCAAGCTCGTGGTGCACTCCACCCGGACGCTGATCCGGCGGCTGTCCGCGTTCGAGGCCCGGCCCTGGCCCGTCCTGTCGGCGCGCCGCGGGGACACCGTGGCGAGCGCCATCTCCTTCGCCCACGGGCGGGCGCTGACCTGGACCGTCAGCGCGTTCTGGCGGGCGCCGCGGACCGTCGTCCTGCTGCCCGACCCGGACCCGTCGACGGCCGCCGCGCTGCTGCGCAGCCACCCGCCGACCGTGCTGGAGGCGCTGCCGTCCAGCTACGTGCGCTGGCAGCCGCTGGCCGCCGGGGCGGGCAACCCGTTCCGGGACGTGCGGCTGTTCATCTCGACCTTCGACGCGATGCACCCGCCGACGGTGCGGACCTTCCTGGAGGCCACCCGGCGGCGGCGGCCGCTGTGGATGCAGGGCTGGGGGCAGAGCGAGACCGGGCCGCTGAGCTTCCGCTTCCTCACCCGGGGCGCGCTGGCCGCCGCCGGTGAGCGGCACCCGACCACCCGCGACCTGGGGCGCCCGGTGCCCGGCTGGGTGCGGGTCAGGGTCTGCGACCCGCAGCGGCCCGGACGGACCGTGCGCCCCGGCGAGACCGGACTGCTGTACGCCCGCACCGGGGCGCTGTGCCTGGGCTACCTGGACGAGCCGGAGCGCTGGCGGCGCAAGCTCCACCGCGGCTGGTTCAACACCGGGGACCTTGGGACGCGGACCCGCGACGGCCGGGTCCTGGTGCTGGACCGGGAGGTCGACATGGTGCCCGGGCTGAGCTGCGTCGAGGTCGAGGACGTGCTGCACGAGCGGCTGCCGGACGTCGAGGAGGCCGTGCTGCTCTCCGTCGCCGACGGCCGCCCGCAGCCGGTGCTGGTCACCGCCGACGGCACCCTCGACCCGGCCCGCTGGCGGGACGCGGTGCGCGACCTGCCGCCGCTGGCCGAACCGCTGGTGGTCGGCCGGGACGCGGTGCCGCGGACCGCCACCGGGAAGGTGCGGCGGCACGAGCTGCGGGAGCGGGTGCTGGCCGGGAGCGCCGGGATCGGGACCGGGCTGTGGACGTGAACTCCCTCGATGACGGGTCGGGTTGGCATGAGTGAGAAGGGAGTCGGCGTGGACGGGGCCGAGGTGGACGTCGCGGTGGTCGGGGCGGGGATCGCGGGACTGTCCGCGGCGCACCACCTGACCGCGGCCGGGCGGACGGTGCGGGTCTTCGAGGGCGCGGACCGGGTCGGCGGGCGGATGGCGTCCAGCCGGGTGGACGGCTGGCTGCTGGACGAGGGCGCGGAGACCATCGCGGGCGCCGGGTACGAGGCCACCTGGGAGCTGATCCGAGCGGTCGGCCTGCCCGAGGACGAGGTGCCCGTGGTCGAACCCGGCTTCGCCCTGTGGCGGGGCGGGCGCGCCCACCCCCACCTCGGCCACCCCAAGGGGCTGCTGACCGGCGCCGGGCTGTCCTGGCGCGGCCGCTGGGCCTGGCTCCGGTTCGCTACCGAACTTGCCACCCGGTGGCGGGAGTTCGACCCCGACCGGCCGGAGACCGCGCCGAGCGGGGACGCCACGCTGAGCGCGTACTGCGCCGGGTCGGCCGGGCGGGAGGAGCTGCTCGCCGCGATGCTGCAGCCGCTGTCCAGCCACTGCTTCGGCTGGCGGCCGGACAGCTCGGCGGTCGCCCCGATGGTCGCCACCCTGCTGTCGGTGGGCGGGGCCGGGGCGCGCTGGATGACCTACCGGGACGGGATGGACACCCTGGCCCGGCGGCTGGCCGACCGGCTGCCGGTGGAGCTGGGGCGGCGGGTGGTCTCGGTGCGGGACGGCTCGGCCCCCGGCGGGGGCGGGGGCGTGCTGCTGGAGTTCGCGGACGGGGCGCGGGTGCGGGCCCGGCAGGCGGTGCTGGCGGTGCCCGCGCCGCTGGCCCTGGAGCTGCGCGGGGACGACCTCCCGGACGGCGAGCGGCCGTACCTGGCGGCGAGCACGTACACGCCGATGCTCAAGGTCGCCTGCCTGCTGGACCGGCCGCTGCCGAGCCCGACCCGGGCGCCCAGCTACGCGCTGTCGGTGCCGGAGGGCGAGAGCCGGGTCTGCACCGGGCTGGTCCTCGACCACCTCAAGGCCGACGGGCGGGCGCCCGAGGGCAAGGGGCTGGTCACCGCGTTCGCCTCGCCGTGGGCCTCCCCCGGGCTGCTGGGCGAACCGGACGAGCGGGTGGTGGAGGTGGTCTGCGCGGAGGCCGAACGCTTCCTGCCCGGCCTGCGGGCGGCCACCGTCCGGACGCTGGTGCACCGCTTCCCGCTCGGGCTGCCGCAGGGCGCGCCGGCCGCCGTCCGGGAGCGGGCCGCGTTCCTGGATCGGCCGACCGGGGCGGTCGAGTACGCCGGGGACTGGGTGATGCTGCGGCCGAGCAGCGAGGGGGCGGTGCGCTCGGGGAAGCTGGCGGCGCGGCGGGTGCTGGCGCACGCGGCGGGCGCGGGTGCGGGTGCGGGTGCGGCTCCTGCCGCGGTGGGGCGGGCCTGATGGCGGGCGCGGGTGTGGACGTGAGGGTGGGCGCGGGCGCGGTGCGGGCGGCGGGGTCGTACCTGTTCGACAACGGGAGTGCGCACGCGGCCGGGCAGCACCGGTGCCTGGCGGCCTGGCTCGACCCGCTCAGCTTCGGCGCGCTGCGGGCGGGCGGGGTCCGGCCCGGGATGCGCTGCCTGGACGTGGGCACCGGGGCGGGGAGCGTCGCGCTCTGGCTGGCCGAGCGGGTCGCGCCCGGGGGCTCGGTGCTGGCGACGGACCTGGTGCCGCTGCCGGTGCCGGTGCGGCCCGGGCTGACGGTGCTCCGGCACGACGTGGTGCGCGACGACCTGCCGGTGGGCGCCTTCGACCTGGTGCACGCCCGGCTGGTGCTGTCCCACCTGCCGGAGCGGGAGGCCGTGCTGGCACGGCTGTTCGCGGCGCTGCGGCCGGGCGGGGTGCTGCACCTGCTGGAGTTCGACGCCGAGTACGCGCCGGTGCTGACCGTCCCCGACGAGCGGGCCCGGGAGCTGTACGAGCGGTACCAGCGGGCGAAGTTGCGGGCCTTCCGGGCGCGCGGATCGCACCAGGGCTGGGGGCGGGAGTGCGCCGGTGCGCTGGTGCGGGCCGGGTTCACCGGGGTGGAGGCGGAGGTGCGGGTCGGCACGCTCGCGCCCGGGACGCCGCAGTTGGAGATGCAGTCGCACAACACCTGGCACCTGCGGGAGGCGCTGCTGCGGGAAGGGCTGGGCGAGGACGAACTCGCCGAGCTGCGGGGGCTGTTCGCCGATCCGCGGTTCCGGGCCTGCTCGAACGTGGTGTACGCGGTGCGCGGGCGGCGGCCGTGATCCGGACTGCTGCGACGGGGGCGGGGACGGCGCTGGGTGCTCGGCCGGAGGTGGCGCGGGAGGTGGCGGCGGGGCTGCTGCGGGCTTCCGGGGTCGCCGTCGGCGAGGGTGAACTGCTGGAGGTCGGCGGCGAGTTGGCCTGCCGGGTGTCCTGGGCCGGGCCGTTGGGGCTGCGGCTGGACAGCGAGGCGGACGTCCAGGCGGCCTGCGGGGTGATGCAGGTGCACGGGCGGCGGTACGGGGCGCCGACGCCGCTGCGGGTGGACTTCGCCTCGGTGGCGGCCGGGGTGCTGGCCGCCACCGGCGCGCTGGCGGCGCTGCGCGCCCGGCGGTTGGGGGCGGCGTACCGCGAGGTGGGGGTCTCGGTGGCGCAGGGCGCGCTGCTGGGGCTGTCGCAGTACCTGGCGGCGGCCTCGGTGGAGGGTGGCGGGGTGGAACCGTTCGGGGCGGGTTCGTTCGGGGTGGGCGGGCCGCCGTTCGTCTCGGCGGACGGGGTGTGGTTCGAGCTGGAGGCGCTGGAGGCGGAGGGCTGGCTGCGGTTCTGGTCCGAACTGGGCGTCGAGCGGCGGGTGGTGGGGCGCGGCTGGCTGCCGTTCCAGACCCGGTACGGGACGGCGGTCTGTCCGCTGCCGGAGGAGCTGTTCGCGGCGGCCCGGGCGGTCGGGTACCGGCGGCTGGTGCGGGTCGCGGCGGAGTGCGGGGTGGAGCTGACGGTGGCGGCGGGGCGCCCTGCGGTGGTGGGCGGGATGCCGTGGCGGGTGCGGGCGGGGGCGTCGGGGGCCGCGCGTCGCGGCGAACTCTTCGCCGGGGGGCTCCCGTTGAGCGGGGTGACGGTGGTGGAGGTCACCCGCCGGGTCCAGGGGCCGATGGCCGGGCGGGTGCTGGCGCTGCTCGGGGCCACCGTGGTGCGGGTCGAACCGCCGGGCGGGGACCCGCTGCGCGGCGTGCCGCCGATGACGGCGCAGGAGGGTGGGGCGGGGGCGGCGGTGTCGGCCCGGTTCGCGGCGCTCAACCGGGGCAAGGGGGTGCTGGAGGCGGACCTGCGGAGCCCGGAAGGGCGCTCCGCGGTGCGGGAGTTGGTCAGCGGGGCGGACGTGCTGCTGCACAGCCTCGCGCCCGCGAAGGTCGCCGGGCTGGGGCTGGACGCCGAGGCGGTCGCCGCGCTGCGCCCCGGGCTGGTGTACGCGCAGGCCAGCGGCGGCGGGCCCGGGCTGAGCACCGACTACCCCGTGCAGGCGCACTCCGGCCTGGCCGCGCTGCTGGCGCCGGACGGGCTGCCGCCGCGCCCCACCCTGCTGACGGTCTGCGACGTGCTGGGCGGGCTGGTCTGCGCCGCGGGGGCGGTCGCCGCGCTGGAGGCCCGGGAGCGGACCGGGCGGGCGCAGCGGGTCGAGTCCTCGCTGCTGTCGGCGGCCCGGCTGCTGTGCGGGGCGGCGGGCGACGGGAGCCCGCCGGGCGACGGGGTGGCGGTGTGCACGGACCTGGCCGCGCTGGTGCGCGACCCGCGGGTGGCGGCGGCGTTCGAGTTCGGGGCGGACGGGTGCGCGTTCGTCCGCGCGCCCTGGGAGTTCGGGGCGTGAACGGGCGGGGCGTGAACGGGCGGGGCGTGAACGGGCGGGGCGTGAGCAGGCGGGGCGAGGGTTTCGGTTGGTGGATCGGCGGACGGGAGTGGTGGACGTGACGTGGGTTTCGGTGGCCGGGGTGGAGTTTCCCGATCGGGTGGAGCGGGGGTTGCGGGAGCGGTGGGTGGCTCAAGGGTGGTGTCCGGGGCGGGGGTTGTACGAGCTGTTCGCGGAGCGGGTCGCGGCGCACGGGGAGCGGGCCGCGGTGGTGGACGGGGCGGGGGAGCTCTCGTACGCGGAACTTGGCTGCCAGGTAAGGGGGTTGGCGGCCGGGTTGGCGGCGCGGGGGGTACGGCCGGGGTCGGTGGTGGGCGTGAAGGTTCCTGCGGACCGGCGGGCGTTGGCGGTGGACCTGGCGGTGGCGGCGCTGGGTGCGGTGGCGCTGCCGTGCACGGCCGGGCACGGGCGGCGGGACCTGCTGGCGGCGTGGGGGACGGCGCGGGTGGACGCGGTGGTGACGGCGCCGGAGTGGAAGGTGCTGGTGGACGGGTTGCGGCCCGAACTCCCGGACCTGCACGAGGTGGTGGTGCTCGATGACGGCGCCTGGCCGGAGCGGGCGGAGTGGGCGCCCGCGGCGGTGGACGCGGAGGCACCGGCCCGGATCCTGCTCTCCTCGGGTTCGGAGGCCGTGCCGAAGCTGATCGCGTACTCGCACAACGCCCTGGCGGGGGGCCGCGGGCGTTATGTGGAGCGGGTGTTGGAGACCGCGGACGGTGCGCCGCCGCGGGTGCTGCTGCTGGTGGGCCCGGCGACGGCGTACGGTTCGCTGGCGGTGGTGGCGCTGGTGCGGTGCGGGGCGACGGTGCTGCTGCCGCCGGTCGGGGAGCGCTTCGATCCGGCGGGGGCGCTGGCGGCGGTGGGGCGGTGGCGGCCGACGCACCTGGCGGCGGTGCCGACCATGCTGCGCCGGATGGCGGAGCACGTGCCGTCGCCCGGTGAGGACCTGTCCTCGCTGCAGGCGGTGGTGTCGAGTGCGGCCGCGCTGTCCCCGGCGGTGCTGGGGGCGGCGTTGCGGCGGTTCGGGCGCCCGGTGGTGAACGTGTACGGGGCCAGTGACGGGCTGAACTGCCATGTGCGGTGGGCGGATCCGGACGTCGACGTGCTGCGGGTGGGCCTGCCGGACCCGCAGGTCGCGGAGTTCCGGGTGTGCGGGCCGGACGGGCGTCCGGTGCCGGCGGGGGTGCCGGGCGAGCTGCAGGCGCTGGGGCCGATGACGCCGCTGTGCCACGTCGGGGAGCCGGAGTTGGACGCCCGGCTGCGGGTGGACGGGGGGTGGGTGCGCTCCGGCGACCGGGGGGTGCTGGAGGCGGACGGTTCGCTGCGGGTGCTGGCGCGGATCAAGCAGACGGTGAACCGGGGCGGGGTGTCGATCTCCGTCGCGGAGGTGGAGCGGCTGCTGGAGGGGCACCCGGAGGTCGCCGAGGCGGTGTGCGTGCCGGTGCCGGACCAGGACCTGGGCGAGCGGATGTGCGTGTGCGCGGTGCCGCGCGGGGCCGGACTGACGCTCGAGGAACTGACGCTGTTCCTCGCCGAGTTGTGCGGCCTGGAGCGGTACAAGCTGCCGGAGCGGCTGCTGGTGCTGGAACGGATGCCGCTGGGCGGCTCCGGGAAGCCGGACCGGCGGGTGGTCGCGGAGTTGGCGGCGGCGGCCGTGCGGGAGGGCGAGGCCCTGGTGGGGTGAGGCCCTGGTGGGGTGAGGCCCCGGTGGGGTGAGGACCGCCCTGGTGGGCGCCTGCGCGGGCAGGCGCCCACCGGGCCGAGGGGGGCCGGTCAGGCGGGGAAGCTGAGGACGGCTTCGGTGATCCGCTCGACCTGGGCGTCCGTCAGGTGCGGGTAGACCGGCAGGGAGAGGCACTGCCGGGCCGCCCGTTCGGCGTGCGGCCAGTGGCCGTCGGGGGCGGCCGCGTGGGCGAAGGCGGGCTGGTGGGGCAGGGGTTGGGGGTAGTAGACGTGGCTGTCGACGCCGTGCGCGGCGAGGTGCCGCCGGAGGTCGTCGCGGCGTTCGGCGAGCAGGGTGTAGACGTAGTAGCAGCGGCCGTTGGTGCCGGGCGGGGGCGGGACGACGCCGCGGGCGGCGAGCGGGGTGAACTGCTCGGTGTAGTGGGCCGCGATCTCGGCGCGGCGGGCCAGGCGGCGGGCCAGGCCCGGGTGGCGGTGGAGCTGGAAGGCGGCGAGGGCTTCGTCGAAGCGGCTGTTCAGGCCGACCAGGTGGTGGCGGAAGCGGTGCACGCCGTCCTGGCCGTGGTTGCGCAGCATCCGTGCGGTGCGGGCGAGTTCGGGGTCGTCGGTGACGACGACGCCGCCCTCGCCGGGGCCGCCGAAGGACTTGACCTGGACGAAGGAGAACACGCCCGCGTCGCCCCAGGTGCCGGCCGGGCGGCCGTCGAGGACGGCGCCCTGGGCGACGGCGGAGTCCTCGATCAGGCGCAGGCCGTGCCGGGTGGCGAGGGCCCGCAGGCGCGGCATGTCGGCCATCACGGAGAACATGTGGGCGGGCATCAGCGCCTTGGTGCGGGGGGTGACGAGGGCCTCGGCCGCGTCGGGGTCGATGACCAGGGTGCGCGGGTCGATGTCGGCGAAGACGGGGGTGGCGCCGACGCCGAGGACGGTGTTGGCGAGCGGGGCGCAGCCGAAGGCGGGGACGATCACCTCGTCGCCGGTGGTGATGCCCATGGCGCGCAGGACGAGGGTGAGGGCGGTGGTGCCGCTGCCGCAGGCGACGACGTCCCCGGCGCCGAGGTCGGTCCGCAGCAACTCCTCGAAGCGGGCGGTGCGTTCGCCGAGGATGAAGCGCTGGGCGGGGTCGGTGGCGACGTCCCGGACCACGTCGAGCAGCAGGTCGCGGTCGTCCGCGAAGAGGTCGGGCGGGAAGAACGGGATGGTGGTGGCGGCGGTGGTCGTGGTCATCGGCGGGTCACCGCTGCTTTCCGTGCTGGAAGTCGCGGACCAGGTCGCTGACCAGGTCCAGTTCGTGGTCGGGGAGGTCGGGGTAGAGCGGGAGTGCGAGGGCGCGGCCGCAGGCGGCCTCGGCGTGCGGGAACTCGCCCGGCCGGTGGCCGAGTTCGGCGAAGCAGGGCTGGAGGTGGAGCGGCGTCGGGTAGTAGGTCTCGGTCTGGACGCCGTGCCGGGCGAGGTGGGCGGCGAGTTCGTCGCGGTGGTCGGACTCGATCAGGTAGACGTACCAGACCGGGTTGGTGGCGGCGTCCCGCTGGACGACGGTGGGCAGGGTGAGGCCGGGGGTGCCGGTCAGGCGTTCGGTGTAGGCGGCGGCGAGGTGGGCGCGGCGGGCGATGTCCTGGTCGGCGCGGTCGAGTTTGGCGAGCAGGACGGCGGCCTGGACGTCGTCCATCTTGCTGTTGGTGCCGAGGAGTTCGGTGGGGCGGTTGATGGTGGGGAAGTCGTCCAGGGTGCGGCCGGTGCGGCCGTGGTGGCGCATCGCGGAGACGGCTTCGGCGAGGTCCGGGTCGTCGGTGAGGACGGCGCCCGCGTCGCCGATCGCGCCGAGCGTCTTGGTGGGGAAGAAGGAGAGCACGCCGCCCGCGCCGTGCAGGCCGGCGTGGACGCCGTTCCAGCGCATGCCGAAGGCCTCGGCGCTGTCCTCGACGACGGTCAGGCCGTGCCGGTCGGCGAGGGCCAGCAGGGCTCCTAGGTCGGCGAGTTGGTGGAAGAGGTGGACGGGCATGACCATCCGGGTGCGGTCGGTGCGGACGGCTTCGACGCTCGCCGGGTCGAGGCTGTAGCCGACCGGGTCGATGTCGGCGAAGACCGGGCGGCCGCCCGCCAGCACCACCGAGGTCGCGGAGGCGACGAAGCTGTAGGCGGGGACGATCACCTCGTCGCCGGGGCGCAGGCCGGCCGCGCGCAGCAGCAGGACCAGGGCGTCGGTGCCGCTGTTGACGCCGATCACGTGCCGTGCGCCGGTCCAGGCGGCGAGGGCGGCTTCGAGTTCGGCGACCTTGGGGCCGTGCGAGTACTTGCCGCGGTCCATCAGTTCGTCGAGGTGGCGCCGGGTGGTGGGCCAGAGGGATTCGAAGGTCGCGGCCTGGGTGAAGAAGGGAACACCCGGCGAGGTAGTGACACCCATGAAACTCTCATCGGATTGTATGGATTAGGCGGGCGGAAAAGCCCTGCACTCGAATCTAGGCCCACCGCACCCCGCCCACCTCGGCACCGCAACTGTTTCACCCCTTCGAATGGCCCGTCGGAAAAGCGATTTGACGCCCGATCGGTCCGCCGTCGAAGTACTGCTTGAATACCGGGGGAAGCAATACCGCGACGCGGAAGGAATGACGTCTCGCCATGTCGAACGGACTCGGGACCTTACTCGTCGGAATGGGACGGGCCGGGCACGGCCTCCACCTCCCGGTGCTGCGCCGCCTGCGCGCCGACCCCGGCACGGCGCACCTGTTCGCCGCCGGACCGCTGCTCGCCGTCGACCCGCACCACCGGCCGGAGGCCGCCCCCGACCTGCGCCCGGCCACCCTCGCCGAGGCGCCCCGGCTGCTCGACCCGGACCGCACCGTCGTCCACCTGTGCACCCCGCCCACCGCGCGGGCCGCCGCCCTGGACGCGCTCGGCCGGCTCGGCTACCGACGGGTGCTGCTGGAGAAGCCGGTGGCCGCCGACAGCCGCGGTCTGGACGAGTTGCTCGCGCTGCGCGACCGGTACGGGATCGACCTGGTGGTGGTCGCCCAGTGGCTGGGCAGCCGCCTCACCGATCGGCTGCGCGCGCTGCTCGCCCAGGACGCGTACGGGCCGCTGCGCACCATCCACGTCGTCCAGCGCAAGCCGCGGTTCTCCCGCTCGCTGGCCGGGGACGGGCACCCCACCGCGTTCGACGTCGAACTGCCGCACTCGCTGGGCCTGTGCCTCGCCCTCGCCGGGCCCGGCGAGGTGACCGGCGCGGGCGGCACCGACATGGTGGTCGGCGGGCGGGTGCTCCCCCGGCTCGGCACCGCCTGGCTCAACCTCCAGCACGACAGCGGGACGTGGACCAGGATCCGCTCCGACCTCACCTCGCCGGTGCGCGAGCGGCGGGTCACCCTGGAGCTCGCGCACGGCACCCTGATCGGGCACTTCCCCGGCAGCGAGGCCGACGCGTACGCCCGGCTGACCGTCATCGACCGCGACGGCGAGAGCACCGAACTGCTGCACGACGACGCGCTCGGCGGCTTCCTGGAGCACACCTACCGGTACTACGCGGCGGACGGCACCGGGCGCGGGCCGCACCCCGACCTGGCGGTCAACACCCAGGTGGTGCGCCTGCTCGACCGCGCCAAGGCGATGGCGGCGGACGACGCGGTACGGGACGGCACGGCTCGGGACGGCGCCCCTGGCGGTGCGGTGCGCGCGGCGGTGGGCCGGTGAGCGCCGTCCGGTTCGGCGGCATCGGCGACGAGGCCGCGCCCGACCTGGCCGGGCAGATCGACGCGCTGCAGCAACTCGGCTGGAACGAACTGGAGTTGCGGACGGTGGACGGCGCCTGGATCGCCGACCTGCCGCTCCCCCGGGTCGAGGAGGCCGCCACCGCCCTGCGGCAGCACGGGATCCGGGTCTGCGGCATCGCCGCCCGGATCGGCAACTGGGCCTCCGACGTCACCGACGACCCCGCGGTGGACGACCGGGAACTCGACGCGCTCGGCGCCCGCGCCGCCCTGCTCGGCACCGGCCTGGTCCGGGTGATGTCCTACCCCAACCGCACCGGCCTGCCGGAACCCGAGTGGCGCCTGCGGGTGCTGCGGCGGATGCGCCGCCTCGCGGACCGCGCGCACCGCGGCGGCCTGGTCCTGCTGCACGAGAACTGCCAGGGCTGGGCCGGGAGTTCGATCGACAACACGCTCGACCTGATGGCCTCGGTGGACCACCCCGCCCTGCGCCTGCTGCACGACACCGGCAACGGCGTCCCCTACGGCTACGACGCCTTCGAACTGCTGCGCCGGACGGTCGACCACGTCGAACACCTGCACGTCAAGGACGCGGTCGGCGGCGGCGAGGACACCCGGTACGTGCCGCCCGGCGCCGGGAGCGCCCGACTCGCCGACACCCTGCGGCTGTTGACCGCCCGCGGCTGGCAGGGCGTGTGGTCGCTGGAGCCGCACCTGGCCACCCGGCCGCACGAGGGCCTGGCCGCCGACGGCCGCACCGAGAGCGGATTCGTCGCCGCCGGACGGGCGTTGACCGCCCTGGTCGAACGCGAGGTGCTGCCGCACTCCCCCGGCTGGCGGCTCGTCCCGGGCGGCCTGGTCCGGGACGATCCGGCGCCCCGATCGACGGACCGGCTGACGGACCGGCCGACGGACCGGCAGCGGGAGGGTGTGGTGTCCGGTGCCCGGTGAAACGCTGGCGGAAGCTCCGGCACCCGACTCGCTCCCGGCCGGACTGCGGCCGGACGAACGGGAGTTGCTGCTCGACCTGCTGCGCCTGCCCACCGCCGGTCCGCTGGAGACCGGCCCGGACGCGCCGCCGCCGCTGCTGCCCGAGGCACTGGAGCGGTACGCGCGGGCGGCGGCGGGCCTCGGGCTGGTCGAACTGCACCGCGGCGCGCCGACGGCGGCCGAACTCGACCGCCCGGACGTGCCGTTGACCGTACGGAGCGCGGTGGCGGGGACGCCCGGGTTCCTGGCCTGCCAGCCGAGCCTGGTGCTGCGGCTGGGTCCGGAACTCCCCCGGGCGGCGACGGTGATGTTCAACGTGCACCTGGACACCGTGGCCGGGCTCGAGCCGGTGGGCTTCGACGGGCGGCGGTTCACCGGGCGGGGCGCGATCGACGCCAAGGGCCCGGCGGTGGCGCTGCTGGCCGGGGTGCGGGCGGCGGTGGCGGCGGAGCCCCGGGTCGGGCGGGAGGTCGCGGTGCTGGTGCAGGCGGTCTCCGGCGAGGAGGGCGGTGCGATGGGCGTGTTCGGCACCCGCCCGCTGGTCGAGGCCGGGTACGTGGGCGCGCTGAACGTGTTCTGCGAGCCGACCGGCCTGCGCTACCTGCCGCGGGCCACCGCCGCCGCCACCGCCCGGCTGCGGGTGCGCGGCGAGGACGCGATCGACGACTGCCCGGGCGCGGGCCACAACGCGACGGTGCTGCTCGGCTTCCTCGCCCAGCACCTGGCGAGGGAGTTGGGCGCCGCCGCCGGTCCGCGCGACCCGGTCTGCGTGGCCGGGATGGGCACCGGACCGCTGCACAACCGGGTCTACGGGAGCGGCGAGCTGCTGCTCAACCTCCCCTACCGGGACGCGGGTTCGGGCCGCCGCGCGGAGGCGGCGGTGGAGGCCGCGGTCCGCTCCGGCCTGGACGCGTTCCGCCACGCCTTCGCCGGGCTGCCGGAGTTCGCCCGGACCGCCGCCGACTGCGCGCGGATCACCCGGCTCGACTGGCCCAAGCGCGGCCTGCCCGTCCTCGACAACCGGCACCCCGAGCTGGAGGACCTGCTCACCCGGCGGGCCGGGATCGCCCGGGTGCCGGACGCCGAACCGGCGTTCACCTGCGACGCGATCTGGACGGCCGGGCTGCCGGACGACGCGTTCACCGTGGTGCTCGGCCCGGGCGACCTGGGCGCCAACCGGGCCCACGCGGCGGGCGAGTTCGCCGAGGCGCAGCAGCTCGACGGCTTCGCCTCGGCGGTGGCCCGGCTGCTGGTGGCCTTCGCCCGCCACCGCCCCTGACCCTTCCGTTGCCCTTCCAATCGACGAAGTCCCCTGCTCTGCATGGAGGTTGTTCCCCGTGACCACCGTGGCGTCCGCGCCCAGTGCCACCGGCACCGTCCGCGTCCCGTACGCCGACCTGATCCGTTTCGCCACCGAGGTGTTCGTGGCCTGCCAGTTGCCGCCCGAGCGGGCCCGGGCCGCGGCGGAGGCGCTGTGCTACGGCGACGCCGCCGGGATGGACTCGCACGGGCTGGCCAACCTGACCCGGCTCTACCTGCCGCTGCTGGCCGAGGGCCGGGCCGATCCGCGGGCGGAGCCGGTGGTGCTGGCCGACCGGGGGGCGGCGGTGCTGGTGGACGCGGCCGGGGCGCTCGGGCTGTGGCAGGCCGGGGCCGCGATGGAGCTGGCGGCCGAGCGGGCCGAGCGGCACGGGATCGGGCTGGTGTCGGTGCGCCGGGCCACCCACTTCGGGTGCGCGGGCCACCACTCGGCGCGGGTCACCGGGCGCGGGATGATCGGGCTGCTGGCCTCGAACTGCGGCCGCCAGCGGATCGCCCGGCCGCCGGGCGGCGCGGTGGCGCTGCTGGGGACGAACCCGTGGAGCGTGGCCGCCCCGGCGGGCGAACTGCCGCCGTACGTCCTGGACATGAGCACCACGGCGGTGCCGACCGGCCGGGTGCGGGCGGCGGAGCGGGCCGGACGGGCGATCCCGGAGGGGTGGCTGGCCGGGCCGGACGGGCGGCCGGTGACCGATCCGGGCGCGTTCGACCGGGGCGAGGCGCACCTGCTGTGGCTCGGGGCGGGCGCGGGCGGCGAGTTCAAGGGCTTCGGGCTGGGGCTGATGGTGGAGGTGCTGGCGGCGCTGCTGCCGGGCGCGGGCCTGGGGCCGGAACCGGCCGCGCTGGAGGGCGACGGGCGGCCGTCCGGGCGGGACGACGACATCGGCGTGTTCGCGCTGGCGATCGCCCCGGCCACCCTGCGGGATGCCGACCAGGTCGCCCTGGACGCCCGGACCCTGTTCCGGACGGTGCTGGACTGCCCGCCCGCGGACGGGAGTTCGGGACCGGTGGCGTACCCGGGCTGGCACGAGGCCCGGCGCACCGCCGAGGCGCACCGCGACGGAGTGCCGGTGGCCGCGTCGCTGCTGGCCGAACTGGCTTCGGTGGCGGACCGGTTCGGGGTCCGACCGGTGTCGGCGCCGACGTCGACACCGGTGCCGGCGCCAGCGCCGGTTGCCGGGGCGGAGGTCGGGCGGTGAGCGGGCTGCGGTTCGGGGTGGTCGGGCTCGGGGTGATCTCGCGGTTCTACCTGGCCGCGTTGGAGCGGCTGCCCGGGGTGCGGCTGGCGGCGGTCTGCGACCGGGACGGCTCGCTGCTGGAGCCGTTCGACGACCGGGTGGCGCGCTTCACGGACCACCGGGAGCTGCTGGCCGCGGGCGGGCTGGACGCCGTGGTGGTGACCGTCCCGAACGACCTGCACCTGGCGATCTGCCGGGACGCGCTGCGGGCGGGCCTACCGGTGTGCGTGGAGAAGCCGCTGGCGCTGCGGGCCGCCGAGGGCGCCGAGTTGGCGGGGCTGGCGGCCGAACGGCGGGTGCCGCTGTTCACCGCCTTCCACCGGCGGTACAACACGGCGGTGCGGGAGCTGTGCGCCGCGCTCGCCGGGCAGCCGCTGCCGGTACGGTCGGTGACGGTGCGCTACTTCGAGCTGATCGAGGAGCACGTCGGCCGGGACCGCTGGTACCTGGACCCGGAGCGGTGCGGCGGCGGCTGCGTCGCCGACAACGGCCCGAACGCGTACGACCTGGTGCGGCTGCTGGCGGGCCCGATGGAGCTGACCGACGCGCAGGTGGTGCGCGACGCGACCGGCGTGGACCGGTACGCGGCGCTGGAACTGGCGGGCCGCGACGGGGTGCGCGGCCGGATCGAGCTGGACTGGTCGTACCCGGGCGAACTCAAGGACGTGGCCGTGGAGTTAGCGGACGGGACGGTGCTGCGGGCGGACCTGCTGGCCGGGCACCAGGGCTTCAAGCAGTCGCTGTGGCACGAGTACGAGGGCATCCTCGGCGAGTTCGCCGGGTTGCTGCGCGACAGGGGCGGGAGCGGGGGCGCGGGCGGCCCGGAGCGGGGCCCGGACGGGGTGGACGCGCTGCGGGTGGTCGAGGCCGCCTACCGCGCCGAGGCCGGGGCGCTGGGATGAACCCCGTACGGGAGAACGGGCCGAAGCGGACGGTCACCGGCACGCTGGTGAAGGTGCTGCTGCACAGCCGGACCGAGCGCGGCATGAGCCTGGAGCCGTTCGCCAGCCGGTGCGTACGGGCGGGCGAGGTGCACGAGTTGGTGACCACCGACCAGCGGGACACCGCTCCCGGGGCGCGGATCGACCGGGTCGGGTTCCTGGGCTTCGCGGAGATCGCGGCGGCCGGGGTGCTGGACCGGGGCGACGAGGTGTTCGTCGGCGAGCACCGGGTCGGCACCGTGCTGGGCTTCGACGCCTGCCACTTCCCGAACCACTACAACGTGCTGATCGCGGCCGACCACCTGCTGACCGGCGAGAAGCTGGACCTGCGGCCGGAGCTGCCGGTGCGGTTCGTCCCCGTCGAGGACTGAGCGGGCGCGACGCGGACCGAGCGGGCGCGGCAGGACGGCCGACGGGCCCGGAGCGGGGAGGCGCCTCCCCGTTCCGGGCCCGTCGGCCGTCAGCGCCCGTCAGCGGCGCCGGGCGGCGCTCAGCGGCCGAGCAGCGGGACGTCGATCTCGCCGAGGTGGTAGGCGCGCACGGCCTGGACCAGCTCCTCGACGGACAGCTGGCCGTCGCCGTTGGCGTCGATCTGGCGGAACGCCTCGGCCGGCTCGACGCCGTCGACGCCGATCGCGTCCAGCCAGGACTTGAACTCGGCCGGGTTGACCTGGCCGTCGCCGTCCACGTCGACCAGCTCGACCATGGCCTGGATGGTCGGCTTGACGACGCGGCCGAAGCCGGCGCCGCCGTTCTCCAGGATGTGCTCCTCGGCGATGTGGTTGAACTGCTCGGGGGTGAGCGCACCGGTCTGCTCGTCGATGCCCGCCTTGTCGGCGAAGAAGTTCCACATGCCGAGGTAGGCGTCGGTCAGCTGGCGGGCCGCCGGGGAGGTGGGGGCCTCGCCGAAGGCCTGCAGGATGCGCTTGGCCTCGGCGTCCCAGTCGGAGCGGTCGATCTGGCCGTCGCCGTTCACGTCCCAGAGGTCGAAGCGCTTCTGGGCACGGTCGAGCTGCACGGAAGTGGTCATCGCGAATGTCTCCAGTGTTCGGTCCGGTGCGGGCGGCGGCCACCCCGGGGACGGGGTCGGCGGGTGGAGCCCGCGGTGCCTTCGATGGGGCCGTCACACAATCGGTGCGGCAACGGAACGTCACACTACCGGCACGCTCAGCGACGGATCGCACACGTGCAGCCAACCGGGTGACGTTCGCGATTCGTTGACGCCCGGTCGGCTCGGCGGGCCTTGAACCGGCTTCCACCTGCCCCGATTTGGGGACACCGTCAACTGTTTCGGAAGCGGCCTCCCGAGTGGGTGACCCGGCCCCGTTCCGCCCCCTCCGGGCCGCCGCCTGCTCCTACGCTCGAAGGATGACCGAGACGCTTTCGCTGCCCGCCGCTCTTCCCCCGCTGCCTGCGCTGCCGATGACCGAGCTGGGCCCGCAGGCCTTCGCCGCCGTGCACGCCCTGCACGCGGCGGTGGAGGAGGGCGCGGCGGCGGCCGGGCTGGAGCCGCTGCTGCTGGAACTGGTGCGGCTGCGCTGCTCGCAGCTGAACGGCTGCACGTACTGCGTGGGCCTGCACACCGCGAGCGCCCGGAAGGCGGGCGAACGGGACGAGCGGCTGGCCCAGTTGGTGGTGTGGCGGGAGTCCGAGCTGTTCACGCCCCGGGAGCGGGCCGCGCTCGCCCTGGCTGAGGCGGTCACCCGGCTCACCGACCGGGCCGAGGGCGCCCGGGCCCGGCGGGCCGCCCTGGGGGTGCTGTCCGAGGCGGAGACGGCGTTCGTGGCGTGGGCGGCGACCGTGGTGAACACCTACAACCGGATCGCGGTCACCTCGCGTTCGGTGGCGGCCGAGACGCTCTGAGTCGCTCCGACATCTCTCCGGGGCGCGTCGCGAGGCGCGTCGCGGGGCGCGTCGGTTCGCCGGGGGCGGGTGGCGGGTGCAGGCTGGAGGGATGGTGACGGACTTCGGCGGTTCCCCTTCCGGTGCGGCGCTGGTGGCGGCGATGGCGGCCGGGCCGGTGCTGCTCGACGGTGGCCTGTCCAACCAACTGGCCGACCAGGGCTGCGACTTGTCGGACGCGCTGTGGTCGGCCCGGCTGCTGCTGGACGAGCCGCGACAGCTGGTGGCCGCGCACCGGGCGTACTTCGAGGCGGGCGCCCGGGTGGCGACCACGGCCAGCTACCAGGCGAGCCGGACGGGTTTCGCCACCCGCGGGGTGGACGCCGCGAAGACCGACCGGCTGCTGGCGCTGAGCGTGGAGGTGGCGCGGCAGGCGGCCGAGGAGGTCTCGGCGGAACTGGGCGACGGCCGTCCGCGCTGGGTGGCGGCGTCGGTGGGCCCGTACGGGGCGGTGCTGGCGGACGGCTCCGAGTACCGGGGCCACTACGGTCTCTCGGCCTCGGAGTTGGCGGAGTTCCACCGTCCGCGGCTGGAGGTGCTGGCGGCCGCGGGACCGGACGTGCTGGCGGTGGAGACCGTGCCGGACCTGCTGGAGGCGGCCGTACTGGCGGACTGCGTACGGGGGTTGGGGGTGCCGGTGTGGTTCTCGTTCAGCGCCGCGGGCGGGCTGACCAGGGGCGGGGAGCCGCTGGCGGAGGTGTTCGCGCTGGTCTCGGAGGTGCCGGAGGTGGTGGCGGTGGGCGTCAACTGCTGTGCGCCGCAGGAGGTGGACGCGGCGGTGGCGCTGGCGGCGGAGGTGACGGGCCTGCCCGCGGTGGCGTACCCGAACAGCGGCGAGGGCTGGGACGCGACGGCCCGGGACTGGACCGGCCCGGCCGCGTTCGACCCCGCGCTGGCGGCGGGCTGGGTGGCGGCCGGGGCCCGGCTGGTGGGCGGCTGCTGCCGGGTCGGTCCGGCCGCGATCGCGGAACTCGCGGCGGCGGTCGGCCGGTAGGCCGGTGGACCGCCGGGGCGCCGTCCGGCCGCTCTGGTACTGCTGGTGGGGACGGCGGGTCGGGGAAGGAGCGGGTTCATGGCGGGTGCGGGTGCGGTCGAGCGGGTGAACGCCCTCGGGGCTTGCTGGGGGCGGGAGTTGGACTTCGCCACCGGTCAGGTGTGGGCGGCGCCGGGGGTGTGGCCGCTGCTGGCGGTGCTGGCGGCGGGCGCGGACGGTCCGGCCCGGGCGGAGCTGGCCGGGGCGTTGGGCGTCTCGGCCGAGCAGGCCCCCCGGCTGGTCCGGGAGTTGCTGTCCCGGGTGCGGGAGGTGCCGGGCTGCACGGCGGCGCTCGGGCTGTGGACGGCGGACGAGGTCGTGGTGGAGCCCGGCTGGCTGGACCGGCTGGACGCCTCGCTGTGGGGGAGGTTGACCGGCGACGCGGCGAAGGACCGGGCGGCGCTGGACAGTTGGGCGCGGGAGCGGACCGGCGGCCTGATCGAGCGGATGCCGGTGGAGCCGTCCGGGGCGCTGCTGGTGCTGGCCTCGGCGCTGACGGTGCGCACCGCGTGGGCGGAGCCGTTCCGGCCGGGCCGCTTCCCGGTGTCGGAAGGGCCTTGGGCGGGGCGGGAGTTCGCGAAGCTGACGGTGTCCGGCCCCGAGCTGTTCGACCGGATCGCGGTGGCGGGGACCTCGACGGGCCCGGTGACGGAGGTCCGGGTGGCGGGCGACGGCGAGGTGGACGTGCACCTGGTGCTGGGTGCGGAGGCGGCCGGGCCGGGCACCGTGGTGGCGGCCGGGTTCGAACTGCTGTCGGGCGCGGCCCGGCGGACGCCGGTGGAGGGCCTGCCGGACGGGGAGGCCTGGCCGGGACTGGCGCTGGAGTCGGTGGACGCGCCGTCCCCGCAGGGCCTCGGCATGCTGGAGACGGTGGCCTTCCGGGTGCGGGCGGAGCACGACCTGCTGGCGCGGGCGGGGCTGTTCGGCCTGGGCGCGGCCGCCGGGCCGGGCAGCCACTTCCCGGGCATCAGCCGGAGCGCCCCGCTGGCGGTCGCCCAGGCCCGGCAGGTCGCGGTGGCGGAGTTCTCGGCGAAGGGCTTCGAGGCGGGCGCGGTCACCGCGGTGGTGATGACCCGCGGGGCGGTGGCCGCCCCGCGACGCTTCCGGGCCCGGCGGGCGACGGCCCGCTTCGACCGCCCCTTCGCCTTCCTGGCCGTGCACCGACCGACCGGCCTGGTCCTGGTCGCGGGCTGGGTGGCGGAGCCCGCCGGCGCCTGACCCGACGGGGACGGAGGGCGGACAGCGGCGAACGGGCGGAGGCCGGAGAGGCTGACGGGCAGGGTCCGGAAGCGGGCGAGCGGAAGCGGGCGAGCGGAAGCGGGCGAGCGGAAGCGGGCGAGCGGAAGCGGGCGAGCGGAAACGGGCGAGCGGAAACGGGCGAGCGGAAACGGGCGAGCGGAAACGGGCGAGCGGAAACGGGCGAGCGGAAACGGGCGGGGAACGCGACCACGACCGGTGTCCCGCCCGACCGCCGCAGGCGAACAGGACCCACCGGAGACGGGAGGACGGGAGCGGACGCAGAACCCGCCCGGGCCCGGCACCCGGTCCGTCCGGAGAGCCGCCGCGCCCCGGCCGCCCGGCCGTCGCGGGCGGGGAGGCCACCGCGGGGGCTCGGCGGATCGTCCGCTCCCGTCGGGTCGCCGCGTTCCCCGGTTCGTGGCATCGGCCAGTACGGTGCGCGGGCCGGTCGCCGGGAGGATTCCGGCAGGGGCCGCGGCCGGGGGCCGACGCCACGGAGCGAGGGGAGCTGCCTGATGGGTGGCCAGCTGTACGACGGGATCGGCGAGTCGTTCGAGGGGTTCAAGACCCTGCCGCTGGCGCGGTACGGGGAGGTGCCGGGGATCCTGGGCCTGGTGGGGGACGTGCGGGGCCGGTCGGTGCTGGACCTGGCGTCCGGGACGGGCTTCTACAGCCGGGAGTTGAAGCGTCGCGGCGCCTCCCGGGTGCTGGGGGTGGACATCTCCTCGGCGATGGTGGACGCGGCGCTGGCGGCGGAGGAGCGCGAGCCGCTGGGGGTGGCGTACGAGGTCGGGGACGTCGCGGAGCTGCGCGCGTTCGAGGAGCCGTTCGACCTGGCGGTGGCGGTGCAGGCGTTCAACTACGCGCCGGACGTGGCGACGGTGGAGCGGATGTGCCGCCGGATCCACCGGAGCCTGGTGCCGGGCGGCGGGTTCTTCGTGTTCGGGCAGCACCCGGACTTCCGGTTCGACGGGCCGCCGCTGGACAAGTACGGCTTCCGCTGCGAGCGGGCGGGCGGGGATTCGGAGGTGGGTCCGCGGGTGCGGGTGACGGCGCTGCTGGAGCCGCCGATCTCTTTCCTGGCGAACCCGCCCTCGCGCGCGGTGTACGAGTCCTGCCTGCGGGCGGCCGGGTTCCGTGACCTGGAGTGGGTGCCGCTGGAGGTGTCGGCGGAGGGGCTGGCGGCGTTCGGCGCGGAGTTCTGGGCGGACCTGGCGGCGAACCCGCCGCTGGTGATGCTGCGCTGCCGGGCGTAGTCGGCGCGGCCCGGGGGACGGAAGGGCGGGACGGGGCGGCCGGGTAGTACGGTCTTCGAGGGCGCTCCGTCCCGTTCTCGGTGTCGTGGTCGGCATGGTCGACCGGTGTTCGGTGGAGGTGGGCGGGTGCCCGGTGCGATCCAGTCGCTGTCGCGGGCGGCCGCGATCCTGCGTCTGCTGGCGGGCGGGGAGCGCCGGCTGGGCCTGTCGGAGGTGGCGGCGGGGCTGGGGCTGGCGAAGGGCACCGCGCACGGGATCCTGCGGACGCTGCAGCAGGAGGGCTTCGTCGAGCAGGACCCGGAGAGCGGCAAGTACCAGTTGGGCGCGGAGCTGCTGCGGCTGGGCCAGAGCTACCTGGACGTGCACGAGTTGCGGGCCCGGGCGCTGGTGTGGGCGGACGACCTGGCGCGGGCGGCCGGGGAGACGGTGTACCTGGGGGTGCTGCACCAGCGGGGGGTGCTGGTGGTGCACCACGTGTTCCGGCCGGACGACTCGCGGCAGGTGCTGGAGGTCGGGTCGATGCAGCCGCTGCACGCGACCGCGCTGGGCAAGGTGCTGCTGGCGTACGACCCGGTGGCGCGCGGCGAGTTGGGCGACGGCCCGTGGGAGGCGTTCACGGCCCGGACGGTGACCGAGCCGGCCGCGCTGGACGCGCAGTGCGCGCTGGTGCGCGAGCGGGGCTGGGCGGACGCGGTGGAGGAGACCTGGGAGGGCGTGGCCTCGGTGGCGGCGCTGATCCGGGACCGGCGGCGCAACCCGGTGGGCGCGGTGTGCGTGTCGGGCGCGGTGGAGACGGTGTGCGGTCCGGACGGCGCGGTGCGGCCCGCGCTGGTGGCCTCGGTGCGGACGGCGGCCCGGGCGATCTCCCGGGACCTGGGCGCGCACCGGTTCTGAGACCCGCGGTCGCGAGCGGGGTGCGTCACACCGCCTTGACGGGGGGCGTCCGGCTGCGGTTGGCTTCCGAAGGTCGTTCGACATTGTCGAACGGCGTCCGGTCGGCCCGGGCGAACCGCCCCGCCGGGTTTGCCGGACCTGCGCGTACGGGGACTGACGAATGGTCACCCCCGCCCCGTTGCCGCCCATGAGCCGAGGAACCGCATGACCGCCAGTCACATCGCCGCGATCGACCAGGGCACCACGTCCAGCCGGTGCATCCTGTTCGACGCGGACGGCCGGATCGTCGCCGTCGAGCAGCAGGAGCACTCGCAGGTCTTCCCGCAGCCCGGCTGGGTGGAGCACGACGCGGCGGAGATCTGGACCAGGGTGCGCTCGGTGGTGCGCGGCGCGCTGGAGCGGGCCGGGCTGACCGCGGCGGACGTCCGGGCGGTGGGCATCACCAACCAGCGCGAGACCACGGTGCTGTGGGACCGGCACACCGGCGTCCCGGTGCACAACGCGATCGTCTGGCAGGACACCCGCACCGAGGCGCTCTGCCGCGAACTGGGCCGCAACGTCGGCCAGGACCGCTTCCGCCGGGAGACCGGCCTGCCGCTGGCCAGCTACTTCGCCGGGCCGAAGATCCGCTGGCTGCTGGACCACGTCGAGGGCCTGCGCGAACGCGCCGAGGCCGGGGACGTGCTGTTCGGGACGATGGACAGCTGGCTGATCTGGAACCTGACCGGCGGCGTGGACGGCGGCCGGCACGTCACCGACGTCACCAACGCCTCCCGCACCCTGCTGATGAACCTGCACACCCTGCGGTGGGACGAGCGGATCGCCGAGTCGATCGGCGTCCCGCTGGCGATGCTGCCGGAGATCCGCTCCTCCGCCGAGGTGTACGGCGAGGCGGTCGGCGACCTGGCGGGCGTGCCGGTCGCGGCGGCGCTGGGCGACCAGCAGGCGGCGCTGTTCGGCCAGACCTGCTTCGCCGCGGGCGAGGCCAAGTCGACGTACGGCACCGGCACCTTCCTGCTGCTGAACACCGGCGAGAAGATCGTCCACTCGTACCACGGCCTGCTCACCACGGTCGGCTTCCGGATCGGCGACCGGCCGCCGGTGTACGCCCTGGAGGGGTCGATCGCGGTGACCGGCTCGCTGGTGCAGTGGCTGCGCGACCAGCTCGGGATCATCTCGACCGCGGCCGAGATCGAGACCCTGGCGGGCACCGTCGAGGACAACGGCGGCGCGTACGTGGTGCCCGCGTTCTCCGGCCTGTTCGCCCCGTACTGGCGCTCCGACGCGCGCGGCGTGATCACCGGGCTGACCAGGTACGTCACCAAGGGGCACCTGGCCCGGGCGGTGCTGGAGGCGACGGCCTGGCAGACCCGCGAGGTGGTGGACGCGATGGAGAAGGACTCCGGCGTGACGCTGACCGCGCTGAAGGTCGACGGCGGCATGACCTCGAACAACCTGCTGATGCAGAACATCGCCGACGTGCTGGACGTCCCGGTGGAGCGCCCCTACGTCGCGGAGACCACCGCGCTGGGCGCGGCCTACGCGGCGGGCCTGGCGGTCGGCTTCTGGGACGGCCTGGAGACGCTGCGGGCCAACTGGCACCGGGCCGCCGAGTGGACGCCGAAGATGGCCGCCGACACGCGCGAGCGCGAGCACCGCAACTGGTTGAAGGCCGTGGAGCGCACCATGGGCTGGATCGACCAGGACGAGCAGCCGGAGACCTGACCCCGGCCCCCGCCCGGCAGGACCCACCGATCGGAAGGAGCAGCGGACCGGCCCCGGCCTCGTCCGACACACGCCATGGCAACCACCCCGCCCCCCGCGGCCACCGTCCCGACCCTGGGCGCCGAGCGCAGCACGGGCCGCCTCGCCCCCCGCGCCGCCACCCGCGAGCTGCTCGGCCGGGCCCGCTACGACCTGCTGGTGATCGGCGGCGGCATCCTCGGCACCGCCACCGCCTGGACCGCCGCCCAGGCCGGGCTGAAGGTGGCCATGGTGGACGCCGGGGACTTCGCCAACGCCACCTCCTCGGCCTCGTCCAAGCTGGTCCACGGCGGGCTGCGCTACCTGCAGACCGGCGCGGTCCGGCTGGTCGCCGAGAACCACAAGGAGCGCCGAGCGCTGGCCACCGACGTGGCCCCGCACCTGGTCAACCCGCTGACCTTCTTCGTGCCGGTGTACGAGGGCGGGCCGCACTCGGCGCCGAAGCTCGGCGCGGGCGTGTTCCTGTACTCGGCGCTGTCGGCGTTCCGCGACGGCCTGGGCCGGGTGGTCTCCCCGTCGGCGGCGGCCCGCGCGGTGCCGGGGCTGCGCACCGAGGGGCTGCGGCGGGTCGCGGTCTACGGCGACCACCAGATGAACGACGCCCGGATGGCCGTGATGACGGTGCGGGCGGCGGTGGAGGCGGGCGCGGTGGTGCTCAACCACGCCGAGGTGACGGGGCTGCGCTTCACCCGCGGCCGGGTCACCGGCGCGGAGGTGCGCGACGCCCTGGACGGCACCGAGTTCGGGGTGGACGCCCGGCTGGTGCTGAACGCCACCGGCCCGTGGGTGGACCACCTGCGGCGGATGGAGCACGCGGGCGCGGCGCCGTCGATCCGGCTGTCCAAGGGCGCGCACGTGGTGCTGCGGCGGCGGGCGCCGTGGCGGGCGGCGCTGACCATCCCGATCGACCACTACCGGGTGTCGTTCGCCATCCCGTGGGAGGACCACGTCCTGCTCGGCACCACCGACGAGGAGTACACCGGCGACCCGCTGCGGGTGCGGGCCACCGACGCGGACGTGGAGCAGATCCTGGCCGAGGCCGGGCACGCGGTGCGCGACGAGCACCTGCGCCGGGAGGACATCACGTACGCCTTCGCGGGCCTGCGGGTGCTGCCGGGCGGGCCCGGGGAGACGGCGGCGGCCAAGCGGGAGACGGTGGTGACCGAGGGCCGGGCCGGGATGCTGTCGGTGGCGGGCGGCAAGTGGACCACCTACCGGCACATCGGCCGGGTGATCCTGGAGAAGCTCAAGCACGCCCCGGGCGTGGGCCTGGCCGAGGACGTCTCGCCGATCCCGCCGACCGTGCCGCTGCCGGGCATCGGCGCCCCGCAGGCGGTGGCGCGCCGCCTGCTGACCGACCGCGAGCCGGGCAGCCGGATGGACCCGCTGGTGGCCCGCAACCTGGCCACCCACTACGGCACGCTGTCCTTCGACATCGCCCGCCTGATCGCCGAGCGCCCGGAGCTGGGCGAGCGGATCCACCCGGACGGGCCGGACGTGTGGGCGCAGGTGGTGTACGCGGCCGAGCAGGAGTGGGCGTACACGGTGGAAGACGTGCTGCGGCGGCGCACCACGCTGACGGTGCGCGGGCTGGACGGGCCGGAGGTGCGCAAGCGCACCGCGGAGCTGCTGGAGGGCTGAGCGGAGCCGGGCGGACAGGGCGACGCCCTCCGGGAGAAGCGGGAGTTCCGGAGGGCGTCGCGGTCTTGCGGGGGTCGCTGCTCGTCAGATGATCAGGCTGAGCGGCAGGATCAGGGCGATGGCGACCACCGAGATGATCGTCTCCATCACCGACCAGGACTTCAGCGTCTGGCCGACGCTCATCCCGAAGTACTCCTTCACCAGCCAGAACCCGGCGTCGTTGACGTGCGACAGGAACAGCGACCCGGCGCCGATCGCCAGCACCAGCAGCGCGGCGTGGCTGGTGGACATTCCGGCGGCCAGCGGGCCGACGATGCCCGCGGCGGTGATGGTGGCGACCGTCGCCGAGCCGGTGGCGAGCCGGATCAGCACCGCGATCAGCCAGCCGAGCAGCAGCGCGGAGACGTGCCACTTGCCGGACCACTCGCTGACGGCCTGGCCGACGCCGACGTCGATCAGGGTCTGCTTGAAGCCGCCGCCCGCGCCGACGATGAACACGATGCCCGCGATCGGGCCCAGCGCCGAGCCGACCGTCTCGGAGATCCTCCCCTTGTCGAACCCGGCCGCCCGGCCCAGGGTGAGCATGGCGAGCAGGGTCGCGGCCAGCAGCGCGATCAGCGGGGAGCCGATGAAGTCGAAGAGCCGCTGGACGGTGGACTTCGGGTCGTCGACCAGCACGTCGGTGAGCGCCTTGCCGAGCATCAGCACGACCGGCAGCAGGATGGTGGCCAGCACGGCGCCGAACCTCGGCGTCCGCTCCCGCTTGACGGTGTCCACCGGGGCGGTCTCGGCCGGGAGCTCCAGCGGGCCGACCCAGCGCTGGGCGAGGCGGCCGAACAGCGGACCGGCCACGATCAGGGTCGGGACGGCGATCAGCAGGCCGAGCGCCAGGGTGACGCCGAGGTCGGCGTGCAGGGCGTCGACGGCGACCAGCGGGCCGGGGTGCGGCGGGACGAGGCCGTGCAGCACCGAGAGGCCGGCCAGCGCGGGGATGCCGATCCCGATCAGCGGGGCGTTGCCGCGCCGGGCCACCAGCAGCACGATCGGCACCAGCAGCACCACGCCGACCTCGAAGAACAGCGGCAGGCCGAGCACGGCGGCGATCAGCGCCATCGCCCAGGGCAGCAGCTTGGGGCCGGTGCGGGCCAGCACGGTGTCCGCGATGGTGTTGGCGCCGCCGGAGTCGGCGAGCAGCTTGCCGAGCATCGCGCCCAGGCCGATCAGCAGGCCGACCGAGGCGACGGTGGAGCCGAAGCCGGTGGAGAAGCTGGCCAGCAGCTTGTCGAACGGCGCCCCGGCGACGGCGGCGAGCAGTCCGGAACCGAGCGTGAGGGCCAGGAACGGGTGCAGCTTGAACCGGGTGATCAGCAGCACGATCGCGCCGATGCTGAGCAGCACGGCGAGCAGCAACTGACCGTTGCTCGCGGTGTGCGGCAGCGCCGGTGCGCCGGCGGCCAGCAGGGTGGGGGTCACGGGGGTCTCCATTGACGGGCCGGCACCGCCCGGCTGTCGGGCGGACGGTGGCGGTGTGACGTGGGTCTTGACGTGGGGGTTGTTGCCTCAGCGGGCCAGGGCGGCGACGGCGCGGTCGACGAGCGTGTCGGGGTCGGCGTCGACGTCCAGCACGGTGCCGTTCTCGTCCGCCTGGAGCGGTTCGAGGGTGGCGTACTGGGAGTCCAGCAGCGAGGGCGGCATGAAGTGGCCGGTGCGGTGCGCCAGCCGGTCGCCGACCAGGTCGTGGCTGCCGGACAGGTGCAGGAAGAACGCGTCCGGGCAGGCGGCGCGCAGCACGTCGCGGTAGCGGCGCTTGAGCGCGGAGCAGGTCACCACTCCCCCGCTGCCCGCCGCGGCCCGTTCGCCCAGCCAGCCGCCGAGGGCCTGCAGCCAGGGCAGGCGGTCGCGGTCGTCGAGCGGGGTCCCGGCGCTCATCTTGGCGATGTTGGCGGCGGGGTGGAAGTCGTCGGCCTCGGCGTACGGGAGGTCGAGGCGGTCGGCGAGCAGTCGGGCGACGGTGGTCTTCCCGACTCCGGAGACGCCCATCACCACGACGACGGGCGGCTGCTGGTTCTCGGCGCTGAGAGCCATGGGTGGTGCTCCTGTCCTTGCCTGCTTGCGTGGGCAACCTTGGCGCAAAGGTATGACTTATTCAAGCGGTCGAAACACAATCGTCATACTTTTGGGTGTCCGGGCCGGTGGAGGGCGGTGGGGCGGGGGTGGGACGGGGGCCGCTTTCCCCGCGGGGGCGCCGATAAGCTGGCCCGATGGAGATCCAGGGCCTGCCCGGCCGCCTGCTCGCCGTCCTCGGCCCGGCGATCGCCTCCGGTGAGCTGCCGGAGGGGACGGTGCTGCGCGCCGAGGAGCTGGAGCAGCAGCACGGGGTGTCCCGCACGGTGGTGCGCGAGGCGGTGCGCATCCTGGAGTCGATGCGGATGGTCGAGCCGCGCCGCCGGGTCGGCACCACCGTCCGCCCGAAGGCCGACTGGGACGTGTTCGACCCGCTGGTGATCCGCTGGCGGCTGGCCGGGGCGGACCGCTCCGCCCAGCTGCGCTCGCTGGGATCGCTGCGGGTCGCGGTGGAGCCCGCCGCGGCGGCGCTGGCGGCGCGCTGCGCCGCCGACGACGACCGCCGCGAACTGAGCGCGCTGGCCGTCGAGTTGACGGTCACCGCCCGGGCGGCCGACCTGGAGGCCTTCCTCGCGCACGACATCGCCTTCCACGCGGTGGTGCTGCGGGCCTCCGGCAACGAGATGTTCGCCCACCTGAAGGACACCGTGGGCGCCGTCCTCACCGGCCGCACCGAGCACCACCTGATGCCGCACCGGCCGCGCGAGTACGCGGTGCAGCTGCACCGGGAGGTCGCCGAGGCGATCTGCGCGGGCGACCCGGAGCGGGCGGAGCGGGCGATGCGCACCATCGTGGTCGGTGCCCTGGAGGAGCTGGACGCCACCCTGCCGGACTGAACTCCCCTACCCGGCCCGGCCGGAGGGGCGCCCTTGCGGCCCCGGTTACGATCCTGACGGGGAGGCGGCGGGGATCCGGGGAGGCGCCGCCGCGACACGCCCACGGTCGGCTGGACCGGCCGGGTCGGTGGCATGGCTCCCCCCGGACGGGGCAAGGCTGGTCCTGGTGCGCCCGACCGGGCGCGCGCGACCGACAGGGGGTGGGCAATGGCCGTTCGTCGGCGCGGTCGGCTGCCGGACGAGGTCCGGGCGGCGGCCGTCCGGGCGGGCATGTCGTTCGCCTTCGCGCTGGTGGCCTTCGTGGTGGCGCTGTTCGCCTCCTGGGCCCACACCGACCTGCTGACACCGGCGTTGGCGCTGATGGGGCTGGGCGTCTTCGGGCTCGCCTGGTGCCTGATCGACGTGGTGGTCTCCCGGCAGGTCGCCGCCTCCCGCCGCCGCGCCCCCAACTCGGCCGAACCGCTGGAGGGTTCGCGCGAGCACGGCGGCGGGCCGAGGCACCGCTGAGAGGCGGTCAGTCCTGCTGGTAGCGGCCCGGGGTGGTGCCGAAGGCGTGCCGGAACGCCTCGATGAACGCGCTCGGCGAGCGGAACCCGCAGGCCGCCGCGGTGGCGGTGACCGAGCGGCCCTCGGCCAGCAGCACCAGGGCGTGCTGCAGGCGCAGTTGGGTGCGCCACTGCGGGAAGCCGAGGCCGAGCTCGGCCCGGAACAGTCGGCTGAGGGTGCGTTCGGCGGCGCCGACGGCCCGGCCGAGCGCGGCCAGCGAGCGGTCGTCGGCGGGATCGGCGGCGAGCAGCGCGGCCAGGTCGCGCAGCCGCGGGTCGGTGGGCTGCGGGAGGCCGAGCGGGAGTTCGGGGGCGTGCGCGAGCTGGTCCAGGGCGGCCCGTTCGAGCGTCCGGGCGGGGCGTCCGGTGGGGGCGTCCGGGCCGGTCAGGTGGGCGATGATCTCGCGCAGCAGCGGGGTGACGGCGAGCACGGCGGGCGCGGCGAGCCGCAGCGGGTTCGTCCCGGCCGGGTAGATCAGGCAGCGCAACTCGCTCTGCCCGTAAGCCTGTTGGGCATGCGGCACCCCGGCGGGCAGCCACACCGCGCGGTGCGGCGGGACGACCCAGCGGCCGTGCGGGGTGCTCACCTCCAGCACGCCCAGGCCGGGGGTGATCAGCTGGTTGACGTCGTGCCAGTGCCAGTCGATCCGCTGCCGGTGGGACAGCGGGTGGCGGCTCGGGCCGGTCTCCTTCAGGTGCGCGGCGCGCGAGGGGCCGTCCGCGGACGGTTGGCGGGTTGGCGACACGAGTTGGCAGAATACCGGAAGCCCGCACGCGGCCGGGGCGGCCAGTCTGGTGGGCATGACGAGCATGACGAGCCCGGGGAACGGGACGGGCGAACCGGTCGGCGTGTGGCGCCGGATGCGGATGTGGGGCGCGGCGCACGCCGTGGACGACCTCTACCAGGGCCTGGTGCCCGCGGTGGTGCCGTACTTCGTGCTGGAGCGCGGCTACGGGTACGTGGCGGCGGGCGGGCTGACCCTGGCGGCGACGCTGGGCAGCGCCGTCCCGCAGCCGCTGGTGGGCCTGCTGGTGGACCGGCGCCCGCTGCCCTGGCTGTCGGCCGCCGGGCTGGCGCTGGCCGGGCTGGGCGCGGGGCTGAGCGGGCTGGCCGACGGGTACGCGCTGGTGTGGCTGCTGGTGCTGCTCTCCGGCCTGGGCGTGGCGGCCTTCCACCCGGCGGCGGGGCGGGCGGCCCGGGAGGCGGCGGGCGACTCCACCGGTGCGATGAGCGTCTTCGCGGCGGGCGGCAGCGTCGGGTTCTTCCTGGCGCCGGTGCTGGCCACCCCGCTGCTGTCGGCGTGGGGCGTGCGGGCGACGGCGGTGTTCGTGCTGCCCGCCCTGCTGATGGCGGCGGTGCTGTTCCGGGCCCGGCACCGGACGTACCCGCACGCCGGGGGCGGGGCGAAGCGCGCCGGGCGGGACCGCTGGCGGCCGTTCCTGGTGCTGACCGGGGTGGAGGTCGTCCGCTCGGTGGTGTTCTTCGGCGTCAGCACCTTCGTCGAGCTGTACTGGCTGCGGCAGTTGCACGCCTCCCACCTGCTGGCCGGGGCGGCGCTGACCTGCTTCCTGCTCGGCGGCGTGGCGGGCACCCTGGGCGGCGGGCGGCTGGCCGACCGGATCGGCATGGTGCGCACCGCGCAGTGGGGCACCGCGCTGACCGTCCCGGCGCTGGTGCTGCTGCGGGTGACGCCGGGCGCGTGGGCGCCGCTGCTGTTCGCCGTGCTGGCGGGCGCGACGCTGAACCTGCCGTTCGCGGTGCTGGTCAAGCTCGGCCAGGACTACCTGCCCAACCGCCCCGGCACCGCGGCCGGCGTCACCCTCGGCCTGGCCGTCAGCGTCGGCGGCCTGGTCGCCCCGCTGTTCGGCCTGCTCGCCCAGCACCACGGCCCGCAGGGCGTCCTGGCCCTGCTGCCCGCGATCCCGCTGCTGGGCGTCGCGCTCGGCGCGTTCATGGTCGAGCCGGGCCGTTGGAAGGACGCGGACGACGCGGCCCCGGACCTCGAACCGGCCGGGAGCGCCGCCGCCTCCTAGGCTGGGCGGCATGAGCCCTTCGATCGCCACCAACACCCGGGTGGGCCTGGCCGAACTGCTGGAGTTCGTCCGCCCCCGCCACCGCGCGCTGCTGATCACCCGCCGCACCGACGGCACCCCGCAGGCCTCCCCGCTGACCTGCGGGGTGGACGACCACGGCAGGATCGTCGTCTCCACCTACCCGGAGCGGGCCAAGACCCGCAACGCCAAGCGGGACGCCGCGGTGAGCGTGGTGGTGCTCTCGGACGAGTGGAACGGCCCGTGGGTGCAGGTGGACGGCGAGGCCGAGGTGCTGGACATGCCGGAGGCCCTGGAGCCGCTGGTCGAGTACTACCGCAACATCGCGGGCGAGCACCCGGACTGGGACGAGTACCGCGAGGCGATGCGCCGCCAGGACAAGTCGCTGATCCGGATCACCCCGCTGCGCTGGGGCCCGATCGCCACCGGCGGCTTCCCGGCCCGGCTGGCGCCCGAGCAGTAGCCGCCGCGCGGCGGCCGCCGCACGGTGGCCGCCGCGCTGCGTTGAGCGCCACGGCGCGCAGGCCCGGGCCGGGGCCTGCGCGCCGTGGCGCGGTGGTGGGGTCAGCCGCGCGGGCCGACCACGTAGCCGTACTGGGCGGGCCAGTTGCGGGGGACATCGAGTTCGCGGGCGGCGTGCAGCGGCCAGTAGGGGTCGCGCAGCAGCTCGCGGCCGAGCATGACCGCGTCGGCGCGGCCCTCGGCGACGATCTCCTCGGCCTGGGCGGCGTCGGTGATCAGGCCGACCGCGTTGACCGGGAGGCCGGACTCGCGGCGGATCGTCTCGGCGAACGGCACCTGGTAGCCGGGCTCGACGGTCATCTGCGCGTGCGGGACGTTGCCGCCGGTGGAGACGTCGACCAGGTCGACGCCGAGGGCCTGCAGCTCCTTGGCGAGCAGGACCGACTCCTCGACCGTCCAGCTGGGCTCCTCGGGGAGCCAGTCGGTGGCGGAGATCCGGAAGAACACCGGGAGTTCGGCGGGCCAGACGGCCCGCACCGCGGCCGCGACCTCGCGGGCGAAGCGGCTGCGCCCGGCGAAGTCGCCGCCGTAGCCGTCGGTGCGGTGGTTGGAGACCGGGGAGAGGAACTGGTGGGTGAGGTAGCCGTGCGCGCCGTGCACCTCGACGACCTTGAACCCGGCGGCCAGCGCGCGGCGCGCGGCGGCGGCGAAGTCCTCGACGAGCTCGGCGATCTGCGCCTCGGTCAGCTCGGCCGGGACGGGGTAGCCCTCGTCGAACGGCAGCGGGGAGGGGCCGACCACCGGCCAGCCGCCCTCCTCGACCGGGAGCGGGCGGCTGCGGGCCGAGGGCTTGTCGGTGGAGGCCTTGCGGCCCGCGTGGGCGAGCTGGATGGCCGGGACGGAGCCGTGCTGGGTGACCAGCGCGGCGATCCGGGCGAGCTGCTCCTGCTGGCGGTCGTTCCAGAGGCCGAGGTCCCACGGGGAGATCCGGCCGTCGGGGCGGACACCGGTGGCCTCGACCATCACCAGTCCGGCGCCGCCCGCGGCGCGGGAGCCGAGGTGGGCGAGGTGGAAGTCGGTGGCGACACCGGTGTCGGGCCCTTCGGAGGCGGCCGAGTACATGCACATGGGGCTGAGCCAGATCCGGTTGGGGATGGTCAGCGAACGGAGGGTGATGGGCTCGAACAGGGCGCTCACGGCAGCCCGTCCTTCCTGTGGTCCGGACACGGCTTCTTCGCCTCGTACGATACCCACCGTACTACGAGGACTGTCAAACTACGAGGTCTGTCGTACTATGGCTCCGTGAGCATCGACCACGACCAGGACTGCCCCGGCCTGCTCCCCGAGCCCCCCGCCGCGGAGCTGAAGCTGGTGTGCGTGCTGCACGCCCTGGCGGACCCGATGCGGCTGCGGATCGTCGCCGAGCTCGCGGGCGCGGGCGGCGACGAGCTGAACTGCCTGGCGTTCGAGCTGCCGGTCACCAAGTCGACGATGACCCACCACTTCCGGGTGCTGCGCGAGGCCGGGGTGATCCGCCAGCACCGGCGCGGCACCTCGAAGATGAACACCCTGCGCACGGAGGACCTGGCCGCCCGCTTCCCGGGCCTGCTGGAAGCCGTGCTGGCCGCCCTCCCGCACTGCCCGCGGGACGCCCACGCGACCCCGGCCGCGGGTCTCGAGACCAACTGCTGACCAACTGCTGACCAACTGCCCCGAAGGGCGCCGGAAGCCGCCCCGAGGGGCGCCGCCGGGTGCCCGTTCGTCACCGAGGGCCACCTGACGACCCGTCACCTCACGGCGTGAAGCCGCCGTTGCGCGCGGCGGGCGCCCGCCGCCCCCGCCCCGGAGCCACTGCGCCACTCCGCACGTCAGCCGTCCCACGGGACTCTCGCGCGCCGTGGCGGCGATCTTGCCTGACGCGGTCATGCCTGGTCACACGGCCTTCACCCGAGTTGTCCCGGCGTTCATCCGCCGTGGTCATTTGGTCTATACCAATCAGGTAATCTGACCGGCGACAGGTGTCAATGTCTGGCCGTGGGGGGCCCAATGACTGCCAATCACCTTCCGTCACCACCTTCCGATCAGGAGCTCTACTGGTACTTCGGGCCCCAGCGCCGCTGGGTCCCGCTGCTCTCCGCGCTCGCCTTCACGGTCAGCGCCGCCACGATGCTCAGCTTCTCGCTGCGCACCCCGGCCCTGTGGCCGTTCCTCGCCGTCCTCGGCGTCAACGCCGTCGCGCTCGCGCTGACCTGCCTGAACGGCCTGCGCCGCCGCCGCTTCACCCGGGCCGGGCACGAACTGCTGGTCTCCGCCTGGCAGCCCGCCGAACCGCCGTCCGTCGACCTGTACCTGCCGACCTGCGGCGAGCCGCTCGACGTCCTGGCGAACGCCTACCGCGCGGTCGCCCGCAGCACCTACCCGGGCCGCCTCGACGTGTGGGTGCTCGACGACGCCGACCGGCCCGAAGTCGCCGCCCTGGCAACGGAGTTCGGCTACCACTACGTGGTCCGGCCGAACCGCGGCGAGTTCAAGAAGGCCGGCAACCTCAACCACGCGCTGACCCTCAGCACCGGCGAGTACGTCGCCATCCTGGACGCCGACTTCGCGCCGCGCCCCGACCTGCTGCAGCACCTGCTGCCGTACTTCGGCGACCCGCAGGTCGGCATCGTGCAGAGCCCGCAGTGCTTCGACACCGACGCCTCGATGGGCTGGGTGCAGCGCGCCGCGGGCTCCGCCCAGGAGTGGTTCTTCCGCTGGGTGCAGCCCAGCCGGGACGCCTCCGACGCCGCCATCTGCTGCGGCTCCAACGCCGTCTACCGGCGCGCCGCGCTCGACGCCGCGGGCGGCTTCGCCCGGCTCGACCACAGCGAGGACATGTACACCGGCCTCGCCCTGCACCAGCGGGGCTACACCACCCGGTACGTGCCGGTGCTGGTCGCCAAGGGCACCTCGCCGGACTCCACCACCAGCTTCGTCAACCAGCAGTACCGCTGGACGATGGGCAACCTGCACCTGATCGGCGACCGGGCCACCCGCCGGGCGATGACCTGGCGGATGCGCCGCTGCTTCGACGAGGGCATCGTCGGCTACCTGGCCGCCGCCGTGAACGTGCTCACCGCCCCGCTGCCGCCGCTGGTCATGCTGTTCGCCTTCCCCGGCGAGGTCCGCGCCCGGTACGTGCTGCCGATGCTCTCCCTGCTGTGGCTGTGGCACGTGCTGCTGCCCCGGGTCAGCCGCACCCGCTGGCGCTCCGAGGTGCTGCGCGCCAACGTGCTGATGAGCTTCGCCGCCGCCACCGCCTACTGGCACACCGCCCGCGGCCGCAGCGCCGCCTGGGTGCCCACCGGCGTCGCCAAGCCCGGCCGCTCCGGCGGCATGGCCCGCAGGGTGCTGCTGGTCTCGCTGCTCTGGACGGCCGGGACGCTGCTGGCCACCACCGTCGGCGTGGCCGTCGCGACCGCCCTGCACGGCTGGCACACCACCTGGGGACTGGCCCTGTACCTGGCCGTGCAACTGCACCTCGGGGTGCCGCTGATCCGCGACCTGTACGCCGAACTGCGGCCCCGCGCCGTCGAATCCACCGACTCCACCGACTCCGGGGCCAGCCCGGCGATGCGTCCGCGGCGCTGGCCCGAGGCCCTCGCCGTCACGAGCACGCTCGCCCTGATCGCCCTGCTCGCCTCCGGCTGGGCGGCCCCGATGCTGCCCTGGCTGGGCTGAAAGGTCCACGCTCCCGTGTCCACCAGTACCGCCCCGAGTACCGCCCCGCTCACCGTCGTGCTGCGACAACCACCGGTCGAGCGGCCGAAGTTCCGACCCGACATCGAGGGCCTGCGGGCCGTCGCCGTGCTCGCCGTGCTCGCCTTCCACGCCGCCGTACCCGGCTTCGCGGGCGGCTTCGTCGGCGTCGACGTCTTCTTCGTGATCTCCGGCTACCTGATCACCGGCCTGCTGCGCACCGAGACCGCGCGCACCGGCCGGGTCCGGCTCGCCGAGTTCTACTCCCGCCGGGCCCGCCGACTGCTGCCCTCCGCCGCCGTCGTGCTGGCCGCCGTCGCCGTCCTCGGCGCCCTGCTCACCGCCCCGCTGCGCCGCGCAGACCTGGAGCGCGACGTCCTCGCCTCCGCGCTGTCCGTCGCCAACTGGCGCTTCATCGCCGAACAGACCGACTACCTGGCCGCCGGACGCGACCCGAGCGCCCTGCTGCACTTCTGGTCGCTCGCCGTCGAGGAGCAGTTCTACCTGCTCTGGGCCCCGCTGCTGGCCCTGGCCGCCCGCTGGGCCTGGCGCCGCCGCACCCTGCTCGGCCTGACCCTGCTGCTCGGCGCCGCCTCCTTCTGGCTCTCCCTGCACTGGAGCGCCGGGGCCTACCTCTCCACACCCACCCGGGCCTGGCAGTTCGCCGCCGGAGCCGCCGTCGCCCTGCTGCCGGTACACCAGCTCCCGCGTGCGGTGCGGGAGTTGCTCGGCCTCGGCGGTCTGGCCGGGGTGCTCGCCGCCCTGCTGCTGTTCGACGGGCGCACCCCCTACCCCGGGTACGCCGCCCTGCTGCCGACCGCCGCCACCGCCGCGCTCCTGCTGGCCGGCTCCGGCGGCACTCACCTGGTCGGGCGGGCGCTGTCGCTCGGCGCGCCGCGCGCGGTCGGCCGGCTCTCCTACAACCTGTACCTGTGGCACTGGCCGGTGCTGGTCCTCGCCGAGGCCCGCTGGGGCGCCCTGCCCTGGGGCGCCAAGGCCGCGCTCACCGCCGCCGCCGCCCTGCCCGCGTACGCCGCGCTGCGCTGGCTGGAGCAGCCGCTGCGCCGCAGCCGGGTGCTGGGCGAGATCCCGCGCCGCGGCCTGTCGCTGGGCCTGACCGCGGTGGTCTTCCCGGTGCTGCTGGCCCTGGTCGTCGGCTCCGGCACCCTGCGCAGCCTGGGCCCGGCCACTCCCCCGGACCCGTCCGGCCTGCCCCCGGGCGCCCGGACCGGCAGCAGCCTGCTGGCCGCCGCGCCGCCCCCGCACGCGCCGACCGTCCCCAACCCCGTCCAGGCCCGGCAGGACTTCCCGCCGGACGGCGCCTGCGAGGTGGACCCGGGCGACACCACCAGCCCGCCGTGCCGCTTCGGCACCGGCGAGGACCGGATCGTGCTGCTCGGCGACTCGCACGCCGGGCAGTGGTTCTCCGCGATGCTCGGCATCGCCGCCCAACACGGGCTGTCCGTCGAGGAGTTGGTCAAGCAGGGCTGCCCGCTGCCGGAGATCGAGGTGGTCAACCCGCAGTTGGGCCGCACCTACCACGAGTGCGACACCTGGCGGGCCAACGCGCTGACCCGCCTCAAGACCGGCCCCAGGCCGAAGCTGATCGTCCTGTCCACCCTCAACCGCTACACCGCCGACCGGGCCGCGCTGCTGCGCGGCTGGGAGCGGACCCTGGCCCCGCTACGGGAGTTGGGCGTCCCGATCGTCTACCTGCAGGACACCCCGGTCCCCGGCCGGGACGTCCCGGCCTGCGTCTCCGGCCACCCCGACACCACCTCCGCCTGCGACTTCCCGCGCGCCGAGGGCCTGTACGCCGACCCGCTGGCCGAGGAGATCGCCGCCGGGAGGATCCCCGGCGTGCAGGGCGTCGAGGTCAACTCGGTGCTCTGCCCGGCCGGCGGACGCAGTTGCCCGGCCGTGCTGGAGCACGTGCTGCTGTACCGCGACGACTCCCACCTGACCAATGCCGCGGCCGTGGTCCTCACCCCGCGCCTCGACCAGCTCCTCACCGACCTGGGCGTGTTCGGCACCGGCTGGACCACCCTGCTGCGGGACGAGTTCGACGGCCCGGCCGGGAGCGGGCCGGACGCCGCCACCTGGCAGTACGACCTGGGCACCTGCTACCCCGGCTGCCCGGCCGCCCAGTGGGGCACCGGCGAGGTCGAGACCATGACCGACTCCGCCGAGAACGTCCACCTGGACGGCAGGGGCGCCCTGGAGATCACCCCGACCCGGGACGCGGCGGGCCGCTGGTCCTCCGGCCGGATCGAGTCCAAGCGCGCCGACCTCGCCGCCCCCGCGGGCGGAATCCTGCGCCTGGAGGCCGAGTTGGCCCTCCCCGACGTCCACGGCCAGGCCGCCGCCGGGTACTGGCCCGCGTTCTGGGCGCTCGGCGGCAAGCTCCGCGACGGGTACACCGGCTGGCCCGGCGTCGGCGAGTTCGACGTCCTGGAGTCCGTCGGCGCCCGCGGCGTGTTCGGCACCCTGCACTGCGGCACCACCCCCGGCGGGCCGTGCCGGGAGCCGGGCGGCCTCGGCTCCGGCGAGCAGCCCTGCGCCGACTGCTGGGGCGCCTTCCACACCTACACCGTGGAGATCGACCGCTCCACCAGCCCCGAACGGGTCCGCTGGCTGCGCGACGGCCGGGAGTACTTCCGGGTCACCGCCGACCAGGTCGACCCCGCCGCCTGGGACCAGGCCGTCCACCACGGCGTCTTCCTGATCCTGAACGTCGCCGTCGGCGGCAACCTCCCCGCCGCGTACGGCAGTTCGCCCACCGCCGCGACCGAACCGGGCCACCCGATGAAGGTCGCCTCCGTCACCGTCTCCGTGAAGGGCTAGGCCGGACAGGGGCGCGAGGAACCGCGCGGCCCACCACACACCATCCGCAGGATCGCGACGCAGTGAGCCGGTTGCACCACGTCGCGATCTTGCGGCACGTTCCTACTCGGGCTTGCGGAACACCCTGGTCGCGGTGATCTCGCCGTGGATCGTCGGCCCGTCCGGGCCCTGCGGGGCCGGGAGGCCGGGGCGCAGGTGCTCCTCCACCGAGATGTACTTCAGGCCCGCCCGCAGGTCGGCGTCGTTGCGCAGCCGGATCACGAGCGGGAACTCGGCCAGCGCGGTGGTGTCGAACAGGCCGGTGGTGTAGATGAGTTGGACGCCGAGCGCGTCGGCGACGGCGCGCTGCAGCTCCAGCAGGTAGGTCGCGTTGGCGCGGCCGATCGGGTTGTCGAGGAAGAGCGTCCCGGCGTGCCGCAGTTGGGACTGGCCGCGGTCGTTGGCGCGCAGCGCGGCCATCGTGCAGTAGAGGGCGATCGCGGCGGTGAGCAGCTGGCCGCCGGAGAAGACGTCCGACATCTGGCCGACCGAGACGCGTTCGGCGCGCAGCACCGCGTCCGGCTTGAGGATCTCGACCGAGACGCCCTTGGGGCCGATCGCGGCGGCGACGCCGCGCAGCAGCAGCGACATGCCGTCGCGGCGCAGGTCGGAGTTCTTCCTGACGGCGGAGCGGGTGGCCTCGTCGATGACCTCGCCGAGCCGTTCGACCAGGACGGCGTGGTCCGGGTCCTCGAAGCGGATCCGCAGGAACTCCTGGCCCGACCACTCGCCGAGGCCCTCGGGCAGGCGGGAGAGCCGCTGGGCGGCGCGCAGGGTGCCGAGCGAGGTCTCGACCAGGCCGCGCAGCCGGTCGACGATGGAGGAGCGGTTGCGCTCCAACTGGGCGAGCTCGTCGGTGAGGACGCGCAGCCGGGGCGCGAACGCGGCGGCCCAGGCGGCGGCGTGGTCGGGCAGCGCGGCGGCGGGCAGCTCGCGGATCTGCTGCCGGGCGGGGGTGCGGACGGCCTCGTAGCGGGCGGCGTTGGCGTGCCGGACGAGGGCGTCGGCGGCGTCGCGGACGGCGAGTTCGGCGCCGGTGAGCTCGGTGGCGGCGGTGCGCATGGCGCGCCGGGTGTCGGTGACGGCGGCGCGGGCGGCGGCGAGCGAGCCGAGGTAGGCGTCGGCTTCGGCGTCGGCCTCCTCGCCGTTGTCGCGCAGGGCGTCGCGGAGCTGCCCGGCGAGTTCCTCGAAGTCCGCGGCGGCGGCCTGCGCCTGGTCCAGCGTCCGCTGCAGGTCGCCGTGCTCGGCGCGGGCGGCCTCGACGCGTTCGCGGCGTTCGGCGAGCAGCGCGGTGGCGGTGCGCAGCAGGGCCTGGGCGTGCTCGGGGTCGGCGGGGAGCAGGTCCTCGGGGAGTTCGGTGTGCGCCTCGCCGCTGACCGGGGCGGAGCGTTCGGCGTCGCCGCGCAGGCGGCCGACCTCCTCGGAGGCGGCGCCGGAGCGGGCCTCGATGAGGGCGACGAGTTCCTCGGCGCGGGCGGCGGCGGCCTGCCGGGCGGGGCCGTCGGCGCCGTCGGGGCTGGCGAGGAGTTCCTCGGCGCGGGCCTTGACCTTGTTGCTGAGCCGGTCCAGCTCGGCCGCGGCGGCGGTCTCGTCGCTCTCGGCGCGGGCCTGTTCGGCGCGCAGGTCGGCGCCGACGCCGACCTTCTCGTAGAGCTGGGCGGCGGCCCGGTAGGCCTCGCGCAGGGCGGGCAGCGAGGCGGGGGTGACGGTGGGGTCGGGGGCGGCGCTGGTGTCGACGGCGGCGATCTCGGCGCGTTCGCCGCGCAGGGTGCGGGCGGTGCGGCGGGCGTCGTCGGCGGCGCGCTGGGCGGCGCGGCGGTCCTCGTCGCAGGTGCGGGCGCGTTCGGCGCACTGGGCCTGGCGGCGTTCGCACTCGACGGCGTCGTCGGCGAGTTCGCGCAGGCGGCGGGTCCAGTTGGCGCGTTCGCGCAGCCGGAAGGCGAGTCCTTCGAGGGCGTCGGCGCGGCGGCGGGCGCGCTGGGCGGCCTCCCGGCACTCCTCGTGGCGGGCGGCGGCGGCCTGGTGCTCGGCGTCGGCGTCGGCGCGCTCGGCGCGCAGGGTGGCGAGTTCGGCGGCGGTGGTCTCGGCGTGCAGGGCGGCCGCGGCGGCGGTCTCGGCGAGTTCGGCGAGAGTGCCGGGCGGGCAGCTGGCGTGCCAGGAGGCGAGCCGGGCGGCGAGGGCGCGGTCGCCGCCGAGGCGGGCGGCGAGTTCGCGGATGTGCTCCTCGCGGGCGGTGGCGCGGGTGCGCAGTTCGCGGCGCTCGTCGTCGGCGGCGGTCTCGTTGTGCATGGCCGGGTTCGGCGGCACCAGGAAGTACGCGGGCTCGCCCTCGATCGGGGCGATCAGGGCGGCGGCGGTGCCGACGGCGACGGTGGAGCGCGGCAGCAGGGCGGCGGCGGCGAGCGCCTCGCGGGCCCGGTCCAGCGAGGCGGGGTCGGTGACCACGACGCCGTCGACGAGTTCGGGGCGGGCGGCGAGGATGGCGTCGTGGTCGGCGGGGTCGACGGACTGGGCGAGGTAGCGCCAGCCGGGGAGGGCCGGGATGCCCTGTTCGCCGAGGTGCTCGACGGTGGCGAGGACGTCGGGACCGGGCGGCAGCAGGCCGCCGTCGCCGAGGGCGGCGAGGATGCGGGAGTCGTCGGCGGCGGCGGTGCGCAGGTCGAACAGGGTGCGTTCGGCGGTGGCCACCGACTGGTCGAGCAGTTCGCGCAGGTCCTCGGCGCTGGCGTCCAGCAGGCGCGGGGTGAGGAAGCCCTCGGACTCCTCGGCGCCGTCCTGGTGGGGCGTCAGGGAGAGCAGTTCGGCGAGCCGGGGTTCGGCGGCGAGCTGGGCGGCGGTGCGCTGCTCGGCGGCCAGGGCGCGGTCGGCGGCGGTGCGGGCGTCGGCGGCGCGGGCGGCGGCGAGTTCGGCGCGGGCCTCGGCGGCGGCGGCTTCGCGGGCCCGGACGGCGCTCTGCTCGGCGGCGGCGCGGGCCTGGGCGAGCGCCTCGGTGGCGGCCTGTTCGGCGTCGGCGGCGTGCAGGGCGGCGCGGGCCGGGTCGGGTTCGGCGCCGGAGTCGTCGATCCAGCCCGCTTCGACGGCGGCGGCGGTCTCCTGCTCGACCTCGGCGAGGCGCTGGCGCAGGTGCTCGGCCTCGGAGCGGGCCTTCTGGGCGGCGGTGGCGGCGGCGGTGGCCTCGGACTGGGCGGTGGCGCCGTCCTCCTGCAGTTCCCCGGCGCGCAACTCCTCCTGGTCGGCGCGGGTCTCGGCGTTCGCGGCGGCGGCTTCGAGGGCGCGGGCGAGGGCTCCGGCGGCCCGGTCGCGGGCGGCGAGGGCGGGGGCGGCGTCGAGTTCGGCCTCGCGGATGGCGGCGGCGACCCGTCCGGCCCGGTCGGCGGCGGCGCGGTGCCGCAGGACGGCCTCGGCGGCCTGCCAGGCGGCGAACTGGGCGCGGGCGTCGGTGAGTTCGCGGCGCAGTCGGGCGGCTTCGGCGGTGGCCGCCTCCAGGCCCAGCGTGGCGTGCCGGTAGGTGAGTTCGGAGACGATCAGCGAGTGCCGGGTGCGGTCGGTCTCGGCGGCGGTGACGGCGCTCGCGGCGGCGGCGACCTCGACGGCCAGGTCGTGGACGCGGTCGCGTTCGACGGCGGAGCGGGCGGCCAGCGACAGCGCGAGCTTGCGGGTGCGGCGTTCGGCGGCCCGGTGGCCCTCGCGGACGGTCTCGCGGGCGGCGGTGGCGTCGACGATGCGCTGCAGCAGGTCGACCGAGCCCGCGGTGAAGTCGCGTTCGGCGGTGAGTTCGGCGCGGCGGCCGAGTTTGGCGGCGAAGCCGTGGACGAGGTCGGCGAGGCCGTCGGTGTCGCGGGTGTCGGTGACGGCGCGCAGCAGCAGGTCGGTGAAGTCGGCGTCGTTGCGGACGGCGAACAGGCCGGCCGCCTCGCCCTCGTCGGCGTTCATCTCGCGCTGGTAGCGGAAGAGTTCGGGGTCGAGGCCGAGGGCGCCGAGGTGCTCGATCCAGCGGTCGTGGATCTCCTCGAAGGTGACGTCGAGGTGCGGCTGGGCCTTGCCCGCCTCGGTGAGGGCGTCGCGGAAGCCCTTCATGGTGCGGCGGCGGCCGCGGACCTTCTGGTCGCCGGTGAGGGCGGGGCGTTCGGCGACCGGCAGGGCGTCCAGGGTGAGACCGGGGCCAGGCCGGAAGGAGTACCAGAGTTCGGCGAACTTCCGCGGGTCGGAGGAGACCTGGCGGCCGCGCCACTCGCTGACCTTGCCGACCACGATGAGTTCGCCGGTGACGGTGTGCTGCCACTCCAGGGCGACGTGGCCGCAGTCGTCGGCGAGCAGGAACTTGCGCAGCACGCCGGAGGAGGCGCCGCCGAGGGTGTTGCGGTGGCCGGGCAGCATCACCGAGAAGATCAGCTTGAGCAGCACGGACTTGCCGCCGCCGTTCTCCAGGAACAGCACCCCGGCGGGCGCGGGGCGGCGCTGCGGGCCCTCGGGCTCCTCGCCGAACAGGCCGATCTGCTGCGGCTGCGGCTCGGGGACGGGCTCACCGACTCCGCGCAGGTCGAGCACCGTGTCGGCGTAGCGGGCGCCGGCCGGTCCGATCGAGTACAGGCGGACCCGGTTCAGCTCGTACATGTGCGGTGGTTCTCCTGAAGCTGTCTCAGCGGTCTCAGTGGTGCTGACGGTCGGTCAGAGGGCGTGGAACGGCAGGCCGGCGTCGGCCACCAGTTCGTCGCTCTCGTCGGGCGGGGCCAGGGTGGGGGTGCCGTCGCTGACCGGGACGACGCCCAGGTCGAGGAGTTCGGCCATCGCGGCGCCGCCCGCCAGGTCGCGGACCTGCAACTGGTAGCGGGCGGTGGTGCGGTAGGTGCCGCCGGAGTCGTCGGAGGTCTTCTGCAGGAAGCCGGAGTCGACCAGGAAGGACACCGCCTTGGAGACGATGCCGGTGGTGGAGCCGGCCAGGCGGCGGGCGTCCTTGGTGGCGCCGGTCGCGGAGCGGCGGGCCCAGACCCGCCAGGCGGCCTCCAGGCCGGGGGCGTCGCTGGCCGGGTCGGTGTTGGTGCCCTCGGCCTCGGCGCGCTCCTCCAGGCGGCGGCAGGCCTGCCGGACGAAGGCGTCCACGCCGTTGACGGTGACCCGGCCGAGGTAGCCGTCGTCGGCGAGGTCCTCGGGGCGGGGGAAGGCGAGCGCGGCGACCGCGAGGTGGGCCAGGCCGTGCAGGAAGCGGTCGGTGGACTCGGTGGCGGCGCGCCGCGAGTAGTCGCCCATCCGGACGGCGAACACCGAGTCCTCGGCGGCGGCGACGGCCATCCCGGCCCGGGCGGAGACCTCCAGCACGACCAGGCCCATGCCGGTGGCGACGGCGTCGGCCAGCCGCCCGAACGGCGGGTCCTCCCGGTAGCGGCGCACCAGTTCGCCGTACTCGGCGTCCCGGGCGGGCAGCAGCTTGGCCTGCAGGCCGAAGGAGACCAGCCGGGCGGCCTCGGCGACGTCCGCCGGGCTGATCGGCGCGGGCGCGGCGGCGGCCGGTTCGCTCTCGGGCGGTGTCCACGCCTCGCTGGTGGTGGTCATCCGAGCGCTCCTTCGATCCGGGCGGTGCGAGTGGTGCGGGTGGTGCGGGTGGTGCGGGTACGGCGGGTGGTGCCGGTGATACGGGCGGTGCGGGTACGAGGTGCGGTGCGGGTGGTGCGGGTCACCCGGCCGCCCCGGCGGCCTTGGCGTCCTTGCGGTCGGCGGCCATGCCCACCGCGTCCAGCAGCGCGCTGCCGACGATCAGGTCGGCGCCGCCGAAGCCGGGGTCGTCCAGCCGGGTGCCGTCGTCGACGGCGAACAGCAGCCGTTCCTCGCCCTGCCGGTAGGCGGTGCCGACCGGCGGGCTGGCGGCGTGCACGGCCAGCAGGGCGACCAGGTAGGCGAGCTCCTCGCCGTCCCCGTCCTCCCCCTCCTCGCCGAGCGCGGCGCCGCGGCGGCGGGCGTCGGCGAGCAGGCCGGAGAGGCGGCGGGGGGCGTCGGCGGGCAGGTCGAGCAGGTCGAGGGCGGCCTCCAGTTGGGCCTCGGAGAACCGGCTGTCGTCGGGGGTGGCGACCAGGTCGGGTTCGGGGAGTTCGGCGCCCAGGTGCTCGCGTTCGACCGGCGGGGTGAGCAGCAGGTCGACCAGGTCCGCGACCCGGACGGAGACGGGGGTGCGCAGGCCGGTGGCGCGGGCGAAGAAGGCGTCGGTGGGCCGGGTGGCGTCGCCGAGCGGGAGGGTGAGGACGGGGGCCAGCAGTTGGCCGTACAGGTCGATGCCGCTGCGGGCGGCGGGCGCGGCGAAGGCCTGCCGGTCCTGTTCGGCGCGGAACAGCGGCCCGGCTTCGAGCAGGCGGGTCTGCAGCTGGGTGTGGCGGCGGATGCAGTCCTTGACGATGTCGACGAGTTCGGCGGCGCGGCGCTTGTGCTCGCCGTCGACGCTCTCGTCGCGGGCCTTGCGGATGTTGGTGAGGATCGCGTTCTCGTGCCGGTAACGGTCGGCGATGTGGTCGAGTGCCTCGTCGATCAGGTCGGGGACGGTCTCCATCCAGTCGACCGCGCGGACGTTGCGCCGGGTGGCCTCCAGGGCGCGGCGCAGCGTCTCGGCGTACTGGACGGTGCGGTAGCGGGCCTGCTCGGCGGCGAGCTGGGCGTCGGCGAGGCGGCCGCGGCGGATCAGCACCTCCAGCTTGACCTCGGCGGCGATCTGGGCGCTGGTGACGTCGGTGTCGAGGGCGCCGACCAGGACGTTGACGGCCTCGTCGGTGGTGCGCAGGTAGACCCCGCCGTCCTGGCCGGGGACCTCCTCGATCAGCTTGAAGTCGTAGTCGCGGCGGGTGTACTCGCCGTCCGGGCCGAAGGTGCCGTAGACGGCGCGGAAGCCGCGGTCCACGCTGCCGACGTTGATCAGCGACTCCAGCACCCAGCGGGCGACCCGCTCGTGCTCGGCGGCGGCGCGGCCCGGGTTCTGGGCGGCGATCCGGGGCAGCAGCCGGGCCAGCACTATGTCCCGGTCCGCGCCGGTGTCGAAGTCCATGTTGAGGGTGACCAGGTCGATCGCGGCGAGGCCGACCTCGGCCATGGTGTACGAGGCGTACTCGCCGGCCAGGTTGACCTTGCGGCTGTCCAGGTCGTGCAGCGGGGCGGTGCACGCCAGCGCCTTGAGCCGGCGGGCGAGTCCCTCGTCGGCGGCCGGGCCGGGGGCGGGCCTGGTGGGCTGGTCTGCGATGGCGGTCACGGGGGACAAGATTAGGGCTTTCCACGGACAGGTCCGAAAAGCCCCTTTCGGGCGGCCTGTCCCCGCATATTGAACGCGTTCAAATTCAGGTCTAGAGTCCTTCTCGCGACACCGCGTGCCGTCTCCCGGCACCCGCGCCATGAGGGGGGTTCCCCATGTCCGACATCGCCACCGTCCCGGCCGGTTCCACCACCGCCGGACCGGATTCCGCGCCCGGCCCCGACACCGCACTCGTCCGCCGCCGGATCCGGCGCTGGCTGCTCCTGTTCATCGTCTGCCTGGCCCTCAGCGGACTGACCGCCTTCCCGCTGCGGACCGAGACCTCGCTGCTGGCCCGGCTGGTCGACGCCACCGGCCTGGACGGCGCCCTGCCCGCCCTCGACGCCTGGGTCGACCGCGTCCGCGAGGGCGTCGCCGACGGCTACGGCCGCCACCCCTTCCTCGCCTACGGCACCGACTGGCTCGCCTTCGCCCACCTGGTGATCGCCGCCGCCTTCTGGGGGCCGCTGCGCGACCCCGTCCGCAACGTCTGGGTGGTCCGCTGGGCCATGCTGGCCTGCGGCGGCGTCATCCCGCTCGCGCTGATCTGCGGCCCGCTGCGCGGCATACCCGTGTTCTGGCAATTCGTCGACATGTCGTTCGGCGTCGTCGGCGTCGTCCCGCTGCTGATCGTCCACCGCCTGATCCGCACCCTGGAGTGGCAGCAGGCCGTCACCGCCCACCACGACTTCACCCGCGTCGCGCCCTGCCCCTGACCGGCCCGACCGCCCGTACGCGGCCCGGCTCCTCGGCGCAGGCGGCGGTCGGGGCGTAGGGCCGGTGTCGTCCACGGCGAGGACGCCACCGCCGGTGGCGGACTGCCCGGGCGGTCAGAACGGGGGCTCCGCGAAGCACCCGCCGCCGCCGGCGGTCCGCTCGTCGTCGCGCCGCTCCCGCTCGGCCCGCAGCCGGGCGCGGCGCTCCTCGGCCGCGCGGTCCTCGGCGCTCTCCAGTGCGGCGGTGTCCCGGCCCCAGGCCCGGAGGTACTCGAGGGCCCGGTCTCGGCGGAAGCGGTCGGTGGAGGTGGCGAGCAGGCGCTCGGCGTGCTCGGCCAGCTCGGGGCGCAGGTCGGCCAGGTCGGGGTGCTCGGAGAGCGGGAGCGCCGCGACCAGGGCGGCCTCCCGGACGTCCGGGTCCGCGTCGGTGAGGAACGGGCGGACGGCGGCGAACAGTTCGGGGCGCAGCCCCCGCAACTCCCAGAAGGCCGGATAGTCGTCCTCGGCGGTGATCCACTCCAGTTCGCAATCCGCGCTCTCGTCGTCCGCGTCGTGCGCCGCCTCCCCCAACCACTTCAGCAGGCGCAGCCGCGGTGCGTCCGGGAGTTCGCCGAGGATCGCGGCCGCGTAGCGGGCCACCGGGGGCGTCGCCCCGTAGACGGTGTTCTGGTGGCAGACCGCGCCGAGCATCCGGTCGGTGGCCTCCTCCTGCACCGCCGGGTCGGGGTCGGTCATCCCGGCCAGCAGCGCCGCGTCCAGCGGGTCATCCAACGCCGTTTCCAGCGACGGCCAGTCGACGGACGCCAACAGGGCCCGGTGGTGCGGGAGTTCGGTCATCGCGGGTCTCCGGTGCCGGACAGTCGCAGGTCGCCGTCCCAGGACTCGCAGCGGACGGTGCCGCCGGGGAAGTCGAGTTCGAGCGCGGTGCGGCCGGTGTGCGGGGCGTACTCCTGGCGGGTGGCCAGGACGGGGTGGCCCAGGTGCGGGGCGAAGGGGGTCCCGTGCGGGGCGTCGCGGACGTCGAGGCGGCCCCACTCGCCCAGGTCGACGTCGGGGTGCGGGTGGTCCTCGGCGACGATCAGGCACCAGTCGCTGCCGGTGGCGACGAAGGTGCAGCCGCCGCGGTCGTCGCGCAGCCAGAGGGCGACGGGGTCGGCTGCCCGCTCGCCCCGGTGGCTGTACCAGGACGCGACCACGCCGGTCAGCCGACGGCCGACCAGCGCGGCGAGGTCGGGGCCGGGGCCGTGCGCGGGGCACATCGGAGGGGGCGTCACCAGCGCATCCGGACGTCCTCGGCCCAGCCCAGCAGCCCGTCGACCGCGACGCGCAGGCCGTCGTCGGTGCGGATCGTGCCGCGGTAGTGGCCGAAGCACTGGTCGGTGCGGTTGGCGACGAGCCCGGCCTCGGTGCGGGTGCGGCGGTCGTGGAAGGGGAGGAAGGTGAGGTCGACCAGGTCGCTGTCGGGGGTGGTGATCCGCCAGGGGGCGAGCGGGGTGGCGGGGTCGTAGTGCCAGTCGAGCTCGCTGCCGATCTTGGTGAGGCGGCCGTCCACGCACAGCGCGTTCTCGGTGCTGCCGGTGCCGACGGTCCACTGCCCGCCGAACTGGAGTCCGACGGTGTGCCCGTCGGTGCGGCCGGAGGCGGCGCCCCAGTTCCAGCCGAGCGAGCGCGGCCAGCGCCCCCGGCCGTGGTCGAGCACGCCCCAGGCGTCGTCCCCGAAGTCGTACGTGCGGTCGCCGAGGCGGACGGTGCCGGTGGCGGGGCGGGCGGTGTGCTTGGAGGTGTACTGGAAGCGCCTGACGTCCCAGGGGACGACCACCGACAGGGTCTCGTGGCCCGTGGGCAGGGCGACCAGCAGGTCGACCTCCAGCGGGCGCAGGTCGACGGTCAGGGCGCGGGCGCGCAGCCGGGTGCCGCCGGGTTCGCGGCCGATCGAGATCCGGACCTGCCCGCGGTGGGGGCGTTCGGGGCCGACGGCGAGGTCCGCGCCGTACGGGCCGCCGGAGCCCGCGATGCCCTCGGGGAAGGCGGTGCGGCGGGTCGGCAGGCCGGGGGCGATCGCGGTGCGCTCGTGGTCCTCCAGGACGCCGTGCCCGTCCCAGGCGAGGAAGTACACGGTGTCGAGGGTGAGGAAGTCCAGGTCGCTGACGGTGAGCGCGAGCAGGTGGGTGGGCGTGGTGACGCACCAGTACTCCCAGCGCTTGGTGCGCCCCCAGCCCCGCAGGTTGCCGCGGTGCAGCGGGGTGCGCGACCAGCCGACGGCGTCGCGGTTGAGCCGTCCGTCGGGTCGGCACAGCTCGACGGGGCCGGTGATCTCTCGCTCGTGGGTCGCCATCCGCGCACCCTACTGCCGCGACCTGCGCGGGAGCCATGGCGGGGCGTTCGTCTCCGCGGGGACGAACCGCTTCCGGGACGCGCCAACGGCCGTTCGTCTACGCGGGGACGAACGGCTCCCCGGAACGCGCCGGAACGCACGGTGGGCCGTTCCTCCCCGCAGGGACGAACGGCCCGCCGTCGCGGCCGTACGCGCCTACTTCGCCGTCGCGCCCTCGGCCGCAGCGGTCGGCACCGCACCGGCCCGGCCCTCAGCACCGGCACCGGCACCGGCACCGGCGACCGCGCGGCGGACGCCCGGGATGGCCAGGGTGACCAGGGCGGCGGCGACGGCCGCGCCCGCGCCGATCAGGAAGGCGGTGCGGAAACCGCTCTCCGACGGCAGGACGTGACTGTGGAAGTCGGTGGTCATGTGCGCCAGCACCACGCCGATGACGGCGGAGGAGCTGGAGGTGCCGATGGAGCGCATCAGGGTGTTGAGGCCGTTGGCGGCGGCGGTCTCGGAGACCGGGACGGCGCCCATGATCAGCGCGGGCATGGCCGCGTACGCGAACGCGATGCCGCCGCTGATCAGGCAGGAGAAGACGAGCACGCCCCAGGCATGGCCCATCAGGGCGAGGGCGGAGAGGTAGCCGCAGGTGATGACGACGGCGCCGACCAGCAGCGAGACCTTGGGGCCCTTGGCCCGGGAGAGCTTGGCGGAGAGCGGCGAGAGCAGCATCATGACCACGCCCGCGGGCGCCATCCACAGGCCCGCGGCGACCATCGACTGGCCGAGGCCGTAGCCGGTGGCGGTGGGCATCTGCAGCAACTGCGGGGAGACCAGGCTCATCGCGTACATCGCGAAGCCGATCACCACGGAGGCGAGGTTGGTCATCAGCACCTGGCGGCGGGCGCTGGTGCGCAGGTCGACCAGCGGCTGCCGGGTGCGCAGCTCCCACCAGCCCCAGACCGGGAGGACCACGACGGCGGCGGCGAGCGTGCCCAGGGTGGTGCCGGAGCCCCAGCCCCAGTCGCTGCCCTTGGAGATGGCGAGCAGCAGGGCGACCAGGCCCGCGGTGAGTCCGAGCGCGCCGACGGTGTCGAAGCGGCCGCCGGAGCGGACGGGGGACTCGGGGACGAGGAAGAGGACGCAGACGGCGACCACCGCGCCGAGCGCGGCGGAGATCCAGAACAGCGCGTGCCAGCTGGCGTGCTGGGCGATGACGGCGGACAGCGGGAGGCCGAACGCGCCGCCGATGCCGAGCGAGGAACTCATCAGCGCCATGGAGGAGCCGAGCTTCTGCGGCGGCAGTTCGTCGCGCATGATGCTGATGCCGAGCGGGATGACGCCCGCGCCGACGCCCTGCAGGGCGCGGCCGACCACCATCGGGGCGAGCGAGCTGCTGAAGCCGCAGATCAGCGAGCCGATGACGAGCATGGTGAGGCTGGCGAGCAGGATCCGGCGCTTGCCGTACATGTCGCCGAGCCGACCGAGCACCGGGGTGGCGACGGCACCGGCCAGCAGGGTGGCGGTGATCGCCCAGGACGCGTTGGCCGCCGAGGTGTGGAGCAGCTTCGGCAGGTCCGGGATCAGCGGGACGACCAGGGTCTGCATCAGCGAGACCACGATGCCCGCGCCGGCGAGCACTCCGACGACGGGGCCGGTGCGTGCCTGACTCATGGGGTACTTCCATCTCTCTAGCGACATATGCATGATGCACATAATGTGTACCATACATATGACACCCCTGCGGGATATGCTGCCGAAAAGTGACCACCGGGACCGCGCAGGGCGGACAGGACGGACAGGACGGAGGAGCATGCGGCGCCACGAGGAACTCGCCCTGATCGAACGCGAGATGATGCTGCTCGCCCGCCACCAGGTCCTGGCCACCGCCCGCACCAACGGCGGCCCCGACGCCCTGGAGCGCAGCGCGTACACCCTGCTCAGCCGGATCGAGACCGAGGGCCCGCTGACCATCGGCCAACTCGCCGAGGCCTTCGGGCTGGACACCTCCACCGTCAACCGGCAGACCGCCGCGATGCTGCGGGCCGGGCTGGTCGACCGCATCCCGGACCCGGACGGCGGCGTGGCCCGCAAGCTGCGGATCACCGAGGAGGGCCTGCGCCGCCTGCGCCAGGACCGCGACTGGTCGATCCAGGGCCTGGCCAAGGTGGTCAGCGACTGGACGTCCGACGACCTGGCCGGCTTCGCCGAGGTGCTGGAGCGCTTCAACCGCGACATCGAGCGGATCCAGGGCCGCCCCTGGCCGCGCGGCTGACGGCACCGCCCGGCGCCGACCCTCCCCTCCGAACAGCCGTCGAGCACCCGCCAATGCCCGTCAACGCCCGTCAACGCCCGCCGTCCGCCGCTCCCCCGGCGGATGTTGCGCCGAGCGGGTGGCCCTCGCGACGCCCGTCCGCGACCTGACGGGTAAAACCTGCCGCCCGGCCGCCGCCGCCACCCCCGGCCGAAACGATCAGGCCCTACGATCACCCCCAGAAGCGGACACCGGCCCCGGAACGGGCCCGGTCCCGGCCCGGAACGGGTCGCGTGCGGAAGGGCGGACGAGGAGGAGAAGTGGCCGACGCGGTGATCGATCTCAATGCGGACCTCGGCGAGGGCTTCGGACGCTGGAGCCTGACCGACGACGAGGCCCTGCTCTCGGTGGTCACCAGCGCCAACGTCGCCTGCGGCTTCCACGCGGGCGACCCGTCCACGATGCGCCGGGTCTGCTCGCTGGCCGCCGAGCGCGGGGTGCGGATCGGCGCCCAGGTCTCCTACCGCGACCTCGCCGGGTTCGGCCGCCGCGCCATGGACGTCCCGCCGGAGGAACTGGCCGACGAGATCGCCTACCAGATCGGCGCGCTCCAGGTGTTCGCCCGCGCGGCGGGCTCCCGGGTCTCCTACGTCAAGCCGCACGGCGCGCTCTACAACCGGGTGGTGCACGACAACGAGCAGGCGGAGGCGGTGGTCTCGGGCGTGCTGCGGGCCGGTGCGGTCTGCGACGGCCCGCTGCCGCTGCTCGGCCTGCCCGGCTCCCGGCTGCTGGCGGTCGCCGAGGGCGTCGGACTGCCCGTGGTCACCGAGGCGTTCGCCGACCGCGCCTACACCTGGGCCGGCACCCTCGTCCCGCGCCGCGACCCGGAGGCCGTCGTCCACGACCCCGAGGCGGTGATCGCCCGCGCCGTCGGCATCGCCCGCGACGCCACCGTCACCGCCGTCGGCGGCGAGCCCATCACCGTCCAGGCCCGCTCCCTCTGCGTCCACGGCGACACCCCGGGCGCCGCCCAACTCGCCTGGCGGGTCCGGGGCGCCCTCGCCTCCGCGGGCGTCCGCGTCGAGGCCTTCACCTGAGCCGCGCCACCGCCGCCACAGCCCTCACCGCCGCCACCGCCGGGGTAGCGTGACGGGGTGGCAGAGCTCGACCTCCTCTTCCGGGCCTTCGTGAACTTCCGGGAGCACCGCTTCCCCGACCCCCGGGCGCACGGCTTCCGCTGGGTCGACCTGAAGTCCTTCCGGTTCGCGCCGGACCGCCCGGACGCGGCCCTGCTCGCCGCCCTCGTCGCGCACGAGCAGTTCCGCGACGACTACGCCGGGGGCGGCGTCGAGCCCGAGGGCCTGCGCCACAGCCCCTACTGGCTCCACGAGGTCGGACCCGGCGCGTACCTGCCGGTCGGCCGGGCCGAAGCCGCACGGACCCTGGCGGAGTGGGCGGGCGACGGCCTCCCCGACTCGCTGGAGGCCGCGCTCGACGCGACGCTCCGGACGGTGGTGGACTCGGCCGACCGCCGCTACCGCCTCCCCGACCTGGGCGCCGACGCCTTCCACGACTGGGGCGGCGTCCACGGCGAGTTCCACGAGTACGTCGCCGTCGACGACGACCGGCGGGTCCTGACACTGCTCGTCGCGGCCGACGACTGATCGCACGCTCCACCCCCGACTGCCCTAGGCTCTCGGGATGATCACTCTTCAGGTCCGTGGCGAGAATGGGACGATCAAGGCACGCGCCCGGCACGGGGTCGCCTGGGGGCCCGAGTTGGCCGCGCTCGACCAGTCGGCGTTCCCGATGCTGGGGCACCTGCTGCCATACGCGGACACCGTCTTCAACAGCCGTCAGGTGATCACCCTGCTGGCGGAAGTGCCCCGCCTGCCCCCGGGCGTGCTCACCGAGGAGTTCACCCGCGAACTCCTGGCCCTGAGCCGGGCGGTCCTCGACGGACCGCACCGCTACCTGTGGTTCGTCGGCGACTGAGACGACCGGCCACCGCCCCTCCCGGGGCCGGAAAATTCCCCGGATTCCCGCTCCCCCGGCCGCCCGGAAAGCCCCCTTCCCGACCCTCCGCCGCACCGCCGCGCCCCCGGCCCCCACCTCCCGGTGCGTGGCGGTCACCGGGCCGCGCAACCCCCCGCCGCGGGCCGCACAGCCCTTCGCCACATAGCCCCTGACCTGGTGTTTTCCTGATTTTCCCCTAGGGTTGGCGGCACTGCGGACCACGTCGGAGGGGACACGTGATGACCGAATACAACGCTGCGCGCATCCAGGTGCCGGAGGGGCTGGAGGCGGTCCGGAGACGGCCGGGGATGTACGTCGGCTCGACCGAGGGGCGCGGGCTGCACGCCATGGTGCACGAGCTGGTGGAGACGGCCGCGAACGAGGTGCTGCAGGGACGGGCGAGCCGCGTCGCGGTGACCCTGACCGCCGACGGCGGGGTGCAGGTGAGCCACGACGGCGCCCAACCCTACGACCGAGAGTCGGTGTTGACCACCCTTGCGGCTCCATGGCACGTCTCGGACCGGCGACAGATCGCCGGGAGCGGCACCTGCCCGGCCGCGGCCAACGCGCTCTCCGCCCGGCTGATCGTGGAGGAGCACCGCGACGGCGTGGCAGTTCACCGGGCTTACGTCCGCGGCGGGTTGTCCACCGGACCGACCGGGAGCGGCCCCGCCGACCGCACCGGCACCACGATCACCCTCCACCCCGATCCGGAGATCTTCGAAACGGTGGCGTTCGACCGCGACACCGTCGCCGAGCGCCTGCGCGAACTCGCTTTCCTCAACCGCGAACTGGACCTCACCCTCACCGACGAGCGCACCACCCCGCCACGCACCGAGCGTTTCCACCACCCCGCCGGACCGGCCGACTTCACCACCCACCTCGGCGGCGACCCCGCCGAGACCCTCGTCGTCGAGACCGAGGACGCCCGCATGGGCGGCACCCTCGACGTCGCCCTCTCCTGGACCGGCCGCGGCGGCGTCCACGGCTACGCCAACAGCCGCCGCACGGAGGAGGAGGACAGCACCCACCTGCAGGGCTTCCACCGCGGACTGGCTGCCGCCCTGGGGCGGAGCGGTCCACCGCCCGGCCTGACCGCCGTGGTCTCGGTGAAGCTCGACGCCCCGGAGCTGAACGGCGCCACCCGCCGACGGCTCGACAACGAGGCCGTCCTGTCCTGCACCGCCGAGGCCGTGCAGCGCACGGTGGAAGCCTGGCTCGCCGAACACCCGGAGCGTGCGGCCGAGTTGGCGGTCGGCTGACGCCTCAGCCCAGGTGCCGCACCGTCACGCTCTCGCTGTGCGGCGTCAGCAGGGCACGCAACTCCTCGGTCGCAGCGGCGAGTTCCGGGACGTCGCCGTCCATGGTCTCCAGGACGAACAGGACGTCCGTGGCGTGCTCGGTGACGCGGGTGCGGTGGGCGTCGCGGTGGTTCCAGTGGCGGGTGAGGACGCCCGTCGCGTCGGTGTAGACCACCTCGCCGGGCTTGGGGTGTTCGACGGTGTCGGGTTCGCCGAGCGGGGTGAACCGTTCGGTGCCCTCGGCGAAGCGGATCTCGACGGGCCCGTCGACCGCGGCCAGGTCGAACGCCCCGGCGGGGAGGGCGTGCCGGACGGAGACCGCGTTGTAGGAGTCGACGGCGGGGTTGATCCGGGGCAGCGCGCCCTGCTTGGCGAGGCGGCGGCCGAGCGCGTCCGCGCTGGGGCGGACGCGGCGCGGGTTGGTGCCGAAGGCGCGGTACGCGGCGTGCCAGGCGGCGATCCGCGGGTCGTGCTCGTCGGCGGGGTGCCAACTGCCGTCGGCGAGTTCGGCCTCCAGCCGGGCGAGCGCGGCCTCGGTGGCGGGCCACGGCCCGGTGGCGCCGCGGACGCCGCGGGCGGTGAGGACGACGATCCGGGCGGCGGGGAAGGCCGCGGCGACGGCGGGGTGCAGGTGCAGGTCGGTCACGGGAAGGAAAGTCCTTTCGGGCGGGGAGTGTCAGGCCAGGGCCAGCAGGCCGACCGCGAGGGCGGCCGCGCCGAGGCCGGCCACCTGGCCGCGGTGGATGCGTTCGGCGAGGACGGTGCGGGCCAGCAGCACCGTGCCGGTCGGGTAGAGCGCGGTGACCACCGCGACCACGGCCAGGTCGCCGCTGCGCGCGGCCAGCAGGAACAGCACCCCGGCCAGCGAGTCGAGCGCCCCGGCGGTGGCCGCCAGACCGTACGCGGGGCGCTCGGCGCCGAGTCGGCGGCGCCACAGCAGGACGGCGGTCAGGGTCAGGGCGGAGGTGACGGCGCGGCCGACGATCAGCGGGGCGACCCCGCTGCCGGACGGCGCCTGGTGCAGGCAGACCAACTGGACGGCGATCGCGGCGCCCGCGCCGAGCGCCAGCAGCAGCGCGCGACGGCTCGCCCGCACCCGGCCACCGCCACCGCCCTCGCCGCCACCATCCTCGCCGCCGCCACCCGGCCCCGCGCTCACCAGCACCACCGCGGCCAGCGCCAGCGGCAGCCCCAGCAGCCCGGCGGCGCCCAGCCGCTCGCCCTGCAGCAGGCCGACGGCGACCGGCAGCATCGCCGAGACCAGCGCCGTCACGGGCGAGAGCACGTTCATCGGGCCGATCGCCAGCGTCCGGTACAGCAGCGCGAACGCCGCGGCCGAGGCCGCCCCGGAGGCCGCGCCCCAGCCGACCGCCCCGGGCTCGAAGCGGGCGCCGAGCAGCGGCCAGAGCAGCAGTTCGACGGCCAGGCTGGCGGGCGCGGCGACCAGCACGGTGCGCAGCACGTGCGCGCGGCGGGCGCCGAGACCGCCGAGGAAGTCGGCGCAGCCGTAGGCGAGGGAGCTGCCGAGGGCGAGCAGCAGAGCGATCATGGCACTTCCCGGGTGGTGAGGCGGAACAACTCGGACGGTACAACAGAGTGAACGCATCAGGCCAACAGACTGATCGCTGCGCGCATTCCCCACCCGCCCGAGCCCTCCGGAAACCGCTTGCCACCCCCTCCCCCACGGTGCTCTGCTCGCCCGGTGACCGACCTCCGCCTGCGCACCGAGCGCCTCGTCCTGCGCCGCTTCTCCCCCGCCGACCTGCCCGCCGTCACCGCCCTGTGCGGCGACCCGGAGGTGATGCGCCACCTCGACGACGGCCGCCCCGTCCCGCCCGACCGGGTCGCGACCGAGCTACTGCCCGGCCTGCTGCGCGAGTACGCGGAGCTACCGGACGGACTGGGCCGCTGGGCACTGGAAGCGCGGGCGACGGCGCAGGCGGCGGAGCCGGGGACGGGAACCGGGACGGAGGGCCGCTTCCTGGGCTGGGCGGCGCTGCGCCCGCCGTCCTCGGTCGGCCTGGTCGGCCCGGAGCGCCGGGACGGGGACGTGGAGCTGGGCTACCGCCTGCTGCCCGCCGCCCGGGGCCGGGGGTACGCCACCGAGGCGGCGGCCGCGCTGGTCCGCGCCGCGTTCGCGGAGCTGGGCGCCGAGCGGGTGGTGGCCACCACGATGACGGTGAACACGGCCTCCCGCCGCGTCCTGGAGCGGGTCGGCCTGCGCCACGTCCGGACGTTCCACGTCGACTGGCCGGACCCGATCCCGGGGAGCGAGCACGGCGACGTGGTCCACGCCCTGACCCGCGCCGAGTGGGCGGCGGGGCGGGCCGGAGCGGTCCGATGAGCCGGAATTGTCACTGATCGTCCCTTTGCGATCTTCAGGACACCCGGACCCCTTATCATCTGGCCGCACCGGACAGCCCCGAGCCGCGCCGGACCGCCCCACGAGCGAAACCCCACGAGCGACCCCACGAGCGAACAGGAAACCGCCATGCTGAGCCTCCGAGAGATATCCGCGGCGGGTGTCGTCCGGTGATCGACTGGTTCCACGCGGCCGTGCTCGGCCTGGTGCAGGGCCTCACCGAGTTCCTGCCGGTCTCCTCCAGCGCCCACCTGCGGGTCTTCTCGGCCCTGGCCGGCTGGGACGACCCGGGCGCGGCGTTCACCGCGGTGACGCAGCTGGGCACCGAGTCCGCGGTGCTGATCTACTTCCGGCGCGACATCGGCGCGATCGTCAAGGCCTGGACGCTGTCGCTGTTCCGGGCCGAGTGGCGGCGCGACCAGAACGCGAAGCTCGGCTGGTACGTGATCGTCGGCACGCTGCCGATCGGCATCCTCGGCAAGCTGTTCCAGGACACCATCGAGACCACCCTGCGCGACCTGCGCCTGATCGGCACCACGCTGATCGTCTTCGGCGTGGTGCTGGCGATCGCCGACCGCTCGCGCGCCGTCCGCAACGCCCGTCCGATCAGCGCGCTGAACTTCCGGCACGCGCTGGTCTACGGCGGCGCCCAGTCGCTGGCGCTGATCCCGGGCGTCTCCCGCTCCGGCGGCACGATCAGCGCGGGCCTGTTCCTCGGCTACAGCCGGGAGGCGGCCGCCCGCTACTCCTTCCTGCTCGCCATCCCCGCCGTACTGGCCTCCGGAGGTCTGGAGCTGCTCAAGATCGGCGACGGTCCGGCGCCCGCCTGGGGGCCGACGATCCTGGCCACCCTGATCGCCTTCGCGGTCGGCTACGCGGCGATCGCCTGGTTCCTGAAGTACATCTCGCACAACAGCTTCACGCCGTTCGTGGTCTACCGGATCCTGCTCGGCATCACCATCATCGTGCTGGTCACCGTCGGCATCCTGGACCCGAACGCGGGCGCCGTGCACTGACGCCCCCGCAGCACCCCGCGCACCGCCCCACGGGGACGGCCCGCCGGAACCCCCCGGCCGGACCGTCCCCGTCGCCGTCGCCGCCCCGTCCCGCCGCCCCGTCCCGCCGTCCCCGCCACCGGGCGACGCGCCGGGACACCGAAGATCGTTGCCGCTCGATCTGATGTGCGATTAAATCCCTTGGTATGACGCTCACTTGGAAACTCGTCGTGGACAGCCGGGACTCCGCCGAACTCGCCGAGTTCTGGGCCGCCGCCCTCGAGTACGAGGTCGAGGACCCGACCGCGCTGATCGACGACCTGCTCGCCGCCGGCCGACTCCCCGCCGCCGCGGTCCGCGAGCACGGGGGCCGCAAGCTGTTCCGCGGCTACGCGGCCGTCCGCCACCCCGAGGACCCGGCCGACCCCGCGAGCGGCGTCGGCCGGGGCCGCCGGATCCTCTTCCAGGACGTCCCCGAGGCCAAGCAGGGCAAGAACCGGCTGCACATCGACGTCCACTCCGGCGGCGAACTCGACGCCGTGGTGGCCCGGTTGGAGAAGCTCGGTGCCACCCGGGTCGAGGAGCAGGACCAGGGCCCGGCCGGCCACTGGTGGGTGATGCGCGACCCCGAGGGCAACGAGTTCTGCGTCGCCTGAACCGGACGCCCGAACCGGTCGACCGGCTGGAACCACCCGGCCGGAACCACCCGACCGGAACGCCCGGCGACCGGCCTCAGCGGGCGCCCGGCCCCGCCACCAGCCGGTCGCCCAACTCGGTGCGGTGGTAGAGCACCCGGCGGCCCACCCTGGTCCGCTCGACCAGGCCGCTGTCGCGCAGGATCGCCAGGTGCCCGCCGACCGTGCCCACCGACTGGGCCAGCAGCAGGGCGAGTTCGCTGGTGGTGGCGGGCGTCTCCAGGTTCCGCAGGATCTGCGCCCGCCCGCCGCCGAGCAGCCGGGCCAGCGTCCGCCCGTCCCCCGTCCGGCCGCCGCCGCCCTCCTCCCCCGTCCCGCGGGCCGGGTACACCATCGCGTACGGGCGGCCCGGCGCCTCGCACAGCCAGGAGCTGCGCTGCGCCGTGACCGGGACGAACAGCATCCCGTCCGGCCCGACCCGCCGGTCCGGCCCGGGGCGGTCGCCGAACCGGATCGCGTCCGCGCCGACCCAGGCGCTGGTCCGGTTCATCAGGTGCAGGGCCCGCGGCCAGCCGTGCGCGGCCAGCAGTCCGGCCCGGTGGGTGACGTCGCGCTGCAGGGCGGCCCGCCGGGCGGGCCAGTCCGCCGCCAGGTGCGCGTCCCAGACCTCGCGGAACAGCGCGGCGGCGCGGGCGCCGTGACCGCGGCCGGTGAGCCCGTCCAGCCGCTGGCCCGCCCAGGCGTGCGCCCGCGAGGTGCGCAGCCCGGCCTCCGCCACCTCGTCCGGCACCCGCGCCACCTCGGCGAGTTCCGACTCCAACGTGGTCCCCATGCCGCCGCCCGGCGGCAGCGTCAGGTGGTCCGGCAGGTACTTGGTCGCCGCGATCAGCTCCACCAGCCCCCGCGCGTACCCGTCCCCCGCCAGCCGGGCCAGGAACGCCGGGCGGTGCCGCTCCCACCAGGCCGCGGCCCACGGTTCGGCGTGCGGACGGGCCAGTTGGACGACCGCCGCCAGCGTCTCCGCGAACGGCGACAGCGCGAACCTGGACCGCGACAGCGCGAGCGAGTCCAGCCGCAGCACGACCACGGCGCCGCCCTCCCCCCCTCGATGGCCTTTCGGCGGATCCCGAAACGATAGAGCCGACGGCCCGCGGGCTCCCAGACTCTGCGGGTGCTTCCACCTCTCCTTCACCACCCCGGTTTCCGCCGCTTCCTGCTGGGCCGGACGATCTCCCTGCTGGGCAGCGCGACGGCCCCGGTCGCGCTGGCCTTCGCCGTCCTCGACGCCACCGGGCGCCCCGCCGACCTGGGCGCCGTCCTGGCCGTCCGGACGGTGCCGCTGCTGGGCCTGATGCTGCTCGGCGGCGCGGTCGCCGACCGGCTGCCCCGGCGCACCGTCCTGGTCGCCACCCACCTCGGCGCGGGCCTCAGCCAGGGCGCGGCCGCCGCCCTGCTGCTCACCGGCCACTACGCGCTCGGGCCGTTCGCCGCCCTGGAGTTCTGCAACGGCGCGCTGACCGCCTTCACCGCGCCCGCGCTGCGCGGCGTGCTGCCCGAACTCGTCCCGCCCGGGCAGCTCCGGCCCGCCAATGCCCTGGTGGGCCTCGCCGCCAACGCCGGGAAACTGTTCGGCCCGGCGCTGGCCGGACTGCTGGTCGCCGGGGCCGGGCCCGGCTGGGCGGTCGCCCTCGACGCGGCGAGCTACCTGCCCGCCGCTTACTTCCTGGCCCGGCTCCCGGCCGGACCCGCCCGCCCCCGACCGGCCGGTCTGCGCCGGGAGCTGCGCGCGGGCTGGACGGTCCTGCGCCGCACCCGCTGGATCTGGTGGACCACCTGGTCCTGCTGCGCGACCAACCTGCTGCTCGTCGGCCCCTGGCAGGTCCTCGGCCCGGCGCTCTCCGGCCCGGCCCTGTGGGGCGTCCTGCTCGCCGCCCGCGGCGCCGGGCTGCTGCTCGCGGACACCGCCGCCTACCGCCTGGCGCCCCGCCGCCTGCTCGCCACCGGCCAGCTCGCCGGGCTGCTGCTCCCGCTGCCCCTGCTCGCCCTCGGACGGCACGGGCCCGTCCCCTGGCTGCTGGCCGCAACGCTCGCCTCCGGCCTGGGCCTGGCGCTGTCCGCCACCGCCTGGGACACCTCGCTCCAGGAGCACCTGCCGAACGAGGTCCTCTCCCGGGTCTCGGCCAACGCCGACGTCCTCGCCTACCTGGCCATCCCGCTCGGCCAGCTCGCCTGCGGGCCGCTCACCGCCCGCTACGGCGCCCCGGCCGTGGCCACCGCCGCCGCAGCGGCCCAGGCCGCCCTCGTCCTGCTCCCGCTGCTCTCCCCCGCCGTCCGCCGCCTCCCGCACGCCGCCGCGGCCCCGGCCTGAGCCGGGTCAGGAGTACCAGACCAGCGACCCGTGCCGGTAGCGGGCGGTGCGGGTGAGGTGGCGCAGCAGGCCGGCGTGGTGGGCGGCGAGGTACTCGAAGGCGAACGGGTCCCGGCTCCAGAGGCCGACCGGGTAGACCCCGGCGGCGGCCAGGTCGGCGGGGTCGAGGCCGTCGACCAGGGCGGCGAAGGGCACCGCGGCCAGGACCCGCGCGGCGTCGGCGACCCGCTCCGGGGTCAGCAGGGCGGGCGGCCCGTAGCCCCAGTCCTCGTCCCCCGGGAGGGCGTCGCCGCCGTGGACCACCTCGGTCGGCAGGCCGTGCCGGGCATACAGGTGAGCCAGGCCCGCCCAGGCCTTGCCGGTGTCGTGGAAGCGCAGTTCGGCGGGGCCGCGCCGACGTTCCTGCGCGGCCTGCTCGGCCTTGAACTCCCGGGCCCAGCCGGGCACTTCGAGGGCCCGGGCGATCTCGACGGGGGCCAGCCGCAGGTAGCTGCCGATGATGCTCATGGAGGGCGATCCTGGCAGCCCCCGCCGACAGGTCAGGCGGAGGGGGACTTCCGGCGGCGCAGCACCAGGGCGACCAGCGTGCCGAGGACGGCGACGCCCGCGACGCTGCCGAGCACGACCGCGGTGGTGCTGGTGCCGTCACCGGTGCCGTCCGCGCCGTCCTTCGGGGCCGCGGCCGCCACGGAGGGCGGGGCGGACGGGCTGGCGGGTGCGCTCGCGGCCACCGAGGCCGACGCGGAGGCCGGGGCCGAGGCCGGCGCGGACGCGCCGGCGGACGGGGTGGCCCCCGCGAGCGGGGTCGCGCCGGGGGCGGCCGGGCGCAGGGCGAGCGTCGGGGCGGGGTGCTCCGGCTTGCCGCCGTTCTGCGGGAGCTCGATCCAGCGGTCGGTGTGGCCGTCGGAGTAGTCGACCAGGGTCTTGAAGACCAGCGAGTCGGTGTTCGGCAGCTGCCGGACCTTGACCGTCCACTCGGCGGCCGCGCCGGGCGCGAGGGCGGGCCCGGCCACCGCGTAGCCGTCGGCGGTGGGCGTCAGGGCCCAGCCCTCGGGGGCCTTGACCAGGGTGACGTCGGCCGGGGCGAGCCCGCCGGGCAGCACCACCTTGACGTCCGCGATGCCCGCCGTGGAGGACTCGCCCTCGGCGGAGAAGGCCACCTGGGCGTCGACCGCGAGGGCCTGCGCGGTCGAGGAGTCGACCTCGACGTGCGCCGCCGCGGCCCCGGCCGCGCCCAGCACCAGGCCCAGCGCGAGGGCGGCGGGTACGACGGACCGGCGGAACGCTCGTGATCGCTGCATGGCCGACGATCCTACCGGTCGCGGACCACCGGCCGCAGGCCATCGGCCACGGGCCTACCGGTCGCGCGCCGTCAGGCGGCCGCGGACGGCGGCGTGCACCTCGGCCTCCTCGGCCGGGTCGGCGGCGAGCCGGCGCAGGCGTTCGAGGACCCGGACGTCGCCGGTGGTGGTGACGTGGGTGGCGGCGAGCTCGCGGGTGGACTCCTCGCAGTCCCACAGGCACTCGACGGCCGGTCCGGCCCCGAAGTGGGGGTCGGTGACGGCGAGCGCCTGGGCGGCGCGGCCGCGCAGCTCGGAGGAGGCGGCTTCGCCGTAGACGTGCCGCAGGGCGGGGACGGCGCCGGTGGCGTGCAGGCGGCCGACGCCGTCGACCAGGCTGCCGAGGGCGGCGCCGGTGACGCCGTTCAGCGAGATCCACTGGTGGAGTCCGGCGACGACCAGCGGGGCGTCGCAGGCCTCGCCCGCGTCGGCGAGGAGGCGGACGGCGGCCTGGGCGAGGGCGCTGTCCGCGCCGCCGGTCGCCGGGTCGGCCCAGCGGCGGGCGTGCGCGAGCGCCTCGGGACCTCGCATCCGGCCGAGCAGCTCCAGCGAGGCGCGGACCACCCGGTGGTCCAGGTCGGCGGCGGCGGTCTCGATCAGGGCGGCGGCGGCCGGGTCGCGCTGCTCGACGAGGTGCCGGAGCGCGGCGCAGCGGGCGCCGGCCGGTCCGTGCGCGGCGGCGTCGTGCAGCAGTGGTGCGTCCTCGGGGCGGACCACGGCGGTGAGGCAGCGGGCGGCCGCGGCGGCGCGGCGGGCGAGGGCGTCGGGTGCGGCGCTGTCGCCCTGGTCGGCCCAGGCGAGCACGTCGGCGGTGGACCAGCCGGGGGTGACGCCGGGGCGGTTCAGTTGCCGTTGCCACAGGTCGAACGGCGACTGCTCGCCGGCGGCGGCGACCCGCGGGTGGTGGGCGGCCCACAGCCGCCACGCCCGGGGCTCGTACGCGGCGCGGACGGCTTCGCGCAGTTCGGCGTCGCCCTCCGGCCCGGCCGGGAAGCGGTCGAGGACGGCGGGGGCGAGGGCGAGCAGGGCCTCGTCGGTGTCGCGCAGGGCGAGCTCGTCGAGGGCCCAGGCCCAGTTGGTTCCGGTGGTGGTGTAGGCGCGCAGCAGGTCGAGGGCGTCGCGACGGCCGTAGCCGGCCAGGTGGCCCAGGACGGCGAGGGCGAGGCCGGTGCGGGCCTCGTCGGTGTCGAGGCTGTCCTCGGGCGAGTTCAGGTGGAGCTCGATGCCGGTGAGGGGGGCTTCGAGCTCCATGTAGAGGCGTGCGTAGTAGAGGGAGCGGTTCTCGACCTGCCAGTCGGCGCGGGGGTCGTTGGTGACGCAGGTCTCGACGGCGGCGATCGCCTCGTCGCGGTCTGCGGCCAACGCATGCAGCTGCCCGTCCCCGCGGCCTCTCTGCAGGAGGCCGAGGAGGCTGGCGCTGGGCGCTATCACTGGCTCGAACATGAGGTCAGCATCCGTTGCGGCGGTCGTCGTGGCAACGGGATTTCCGTCGCCGGGGGTCGGTTGGCACAGCTCAGGCGCCCGGGCGCCGGAATCACCGAAGGTTACCGCCTGGGTGGCCGATCCGCACACAGGGCAACGGATTTCCCCTGCGTGACCGCGACGAACCGGGTCCGTCCGTACCGGATCGACCCCTTCCGCAATGGGACGTGCGTTCGGGCACGAATCGGATCGGCCCGCAGCCGGGAAAGGGCTCCGGGCCGACGGGCCGTCAGACCGTCCGGGGGCCCCGCGGCGCGGGGAGGGCCGCGTGGATCTGCTCCCGGAGCTCGGCCACCGCGGGCAGCCCCTGGTAGCGGGTGGAGAGGCGGTACATCTCGCGCAGCCGGTCCCAGGTGCGCTTGGAGGAGGTGTCGTTGATCGAGGCGAGGGCGAGCTTGGCCTGCACCTGGGCCTCGTCGGGTTCGCCGGAGATCCAGTGGATGGAGGCCAGGTTGATCCGGTCGAGCAGCGCGGAGCGCTCCCGGCCGGTGGCCTGGCGCAGCCGGATCGCGGTCTGGGCGTGCCGGAGGGCGAGCGGGACGGCGCCGGGGTCGTGCTCGGCGAGGGTGCGGTAGACCAGGGCCTGCATGCCGTGCAGTTCGGCCTCGTTGAACAGCTGCATCCAGCTGGGGGCGGGTTCGGCGGCGTCCTGGACGAAGAGCTCCTCGGCCTCGCCGAGCACCCGGCGGGTGGCCTCGGAGCGGCCGAGCGAGGCCTGCGCCCAGGCTTCGACGGTGTGCAGCATGGCCCGGGTGCGCGGCTGGGTGCCGTCCTTCGGCCCGGCGCTGGCGTTGGCGAGCTGCATGAGTTCGAGGGCGTCGTCGGCCCGGCCGAGGTGGAGCATCTGGCGGGCGGCCCGGGAGATCGCCTCCCCGGCCCGGGGGCGGTCGCCGGCCTCCCGGGCGGCCTGCGCGGCGATCACGAAGTAGCGCTGGGCGGTGGGTTCGAGGCCGACGTCGTGGGACATCCAGCCGGCCAGCACGGCGAGGTTGGCGGCGACCGTCCAGAGCCTGCGCTCCAGCGCGGGCGGGTGGCCGTGGGTGAGCAGGCCGCCGACCTCGTTGAGCTGGCCGACCACGGCCTTGCGCTGGAGCCCGCCGCCGCGCGAGGCGTCCCAGGCCCGGAACACCTCGACGGCGCGTTCCAGGGCGGCGACCTCCTCGTTGCCGACCGGGCCGGGTTCGTAGACGTCGAGGACGGGCCGGGGCCCGCCCCGGGTGGGGACGTGGCGGGGGCCGGGACGGGCGGCCGCCTCCGCGACGGCGCCGCCGGTCAGCCAGTCGTGCAGGTTGTCGGCGATGACCGCGCCCGCCGCGAGGGCGGCGGAGGCGCCGACCAGTCCGCGTCTGTTCAGCATGAGGTCCATTCCCGTGAACTCGGTGAGGACCGCGGCCGTCCGATCCGGTGCCCAGGGCTCCTTCGGCGGTGCTGCGCTGCTGCCGGACCTGGTGGGCCGGTGTCGTTCGAGACCTAGGTCCTCGGTGGTGACGACACGGCCGAGCCGCTCCGTGAACACGGCGGCCAGCACCCTCGGCACCGGGTCGCGCGGGATCTCTCCCTGCTCGATCCAGCGCCGGACCCGGGAGGTGTCGGTGGACAACTGCTGCTCGCCCATCGCGGCACCCCGCCGGTTGACCAGCCGGGCCAGCTCGCCCTTGGACCATCCGGTCAGGGCGAAGTGGTCGGCCAGTCTGGTGTTCGGCCCCTTGCTCAACTGAAGCCCCCAGGATCCTCGGCTGGTCACCGACCCTAGTGGCTCTGTCACATGCCAGGCGACCATTCGCCAGGGTTCGCCAGGGTGCGCTACGTGGTGTGCCAGTGCCGTCCGGGTGTCAGGTAGGTATGCGCCACCCCGGCTTCGCACCGGAACGGCCCCCGACCGGCTCGGACTCCACTCCGACGGTACGTCAGGCGGCCGTCCGGGAGCGGCGTTCCGGGGGGTGGCGCGACCGGGTGGCGCGGGGGCGCCGGGCAGGGCGCGGTGGAGGTCGGAGCGGTCGCACTCCCCAGGGTGCGGGCGGTCCGGCGCACCGTCGGCCGTGCCCGGCGCCCGCGCCCCACCCGGCGGCCCGGCCCGGCAAGGACCCGGGCCCGCGCGTCTCCCAGCACCACCTGCTTTCCGCTGTGCCGCCGGTCAAGGAAGGACCCTCACCAGCCCATGTACTCCACACCCAGCACCGGTACCCGTTCGTCGTCCCCGACCGGGGCGGACGCCGCGACCGTACGCCAGTCACGCTCCCCCCTGCGCCCCCCGACCGCCGGTGCGGGCCGTCCCGCGCCGCGCGGCGCCGAGCTGCGCGACCCGCGCGGGCGCACCACCCTGGTGACCCGGCCGCTGGTCGACCAGGCCGGGCGGCTGGGCCGTCCCGGCGCGGTCCGGGCCCCGGAGGCGTTCGTGGACCGGGTGGACCCGGCCGCGCTGCAGACCCCGGCGGTGCGGGCGGTGCTCGCCAACGTCGCGCGGATATGTCCGGCGTTCCTGCCGCGCCAGGTGCTGCGCGAGGGCAGCCGGCACATCCTGATCGCGGGCACCATCGGCCGGGCCCCGGTGGTGGCGAAGTGCCTGGCGCCGGCGGCGCTGCGCGGGGAGCGGGCGGAGCAGCTGATCGAGCGCTTCCACCACGAGGTGGCGGTGTACCGGGCGTTCGTGCGGCACCGTCCGCCGGTGCGGCTGCCCCGGCTGGTGGCGGCCGACCACGACCGCTGCGTGCTGGTGCTGGAGCGGGTGCCGGGCCGTCCGGCGGCCCGCGAGCGGCACCCGGTGAACGCCCCGACGCCGGGCGAGGTGCGCGCGGTGCTGGGCGCGGTGCGCACGCTGAACCTGTGGCGCCCGCCGACGGACGTGTTCGGCAAGCCGATGGACTACCAGACCGAGATCGCCCGGTTCCACTCGCTGGGCCTGCTGACCGACCGGGACGCGGGCGACCTGCGCGGCCTGCTGCACGGCCTGTCCTCGGTGACGTGGCAGCTCAACCACGGCGACGCGTTGCTGGGCAACGTGCTGCTGGCCCCGTCCGGCCCGGTCCTGCTGGACTGGGAGCAGGCGGGCTGGTACCTGCCGGGCTACGACCTGGCGGTGCTGTGGAGCGTGCTGTCGGGCGACACCGCGGCCCGCCGCCAGATCAGCCAACTCGCCCAGTCCGGCGGCACGCTGGCCCGGGACGCGTTCCTGGTGAACCTGGTGCTGGTGCTGATGCGGGAGCTGCGGCTGCACGACGTCCCGGGCGCGGGCGAGGAGCAGCGGATCATGATCCGCCGGCTGTACGACGACGCGGCGCTGGCCCGCCGCGCGGTCCGCGCGGCGGTCGGCACCCGCTGAGTCGTCGGCGCCCGCCGGGTCTCAGCCGTCCAGCAGGGCTTCGCCGAGGGCGTCCAGCACGGCGTCCTCGGCGGGCAGTTGGGTGCGCAGGCTGAGGGTGTCGCGCAGGTGGCGCTCCAGCGGGTGGCGCCGGTCGAGGCCGGTGCTGCCGGTGAGGGTGAGGGCCCGCTGCACGGTGTCGCCCGCGGTGCGGGCGGCGAGCAGCTGGACGGCGGGGGCCCGGGTGGCGGCGGCCGGGTCGGCGTCGGTGCGGGCCGCGAGGCCGTGGACGAGTTCCTCGGCGCCGGTGAGCGCGGCGGCGAGTTCGCCGAGCGGGCGGCGGTGGGTGGCGGCGGCGCCGCGCAGCCGTCCGGCGGACCAGTCGAGGGCGGCCCGGGCGGTGCCCAGCAGGACGGCGGCGAGGGCGAGTTGGTGCCAGGCCGCGGCGACCGGGTCGGGGGCGAGGGCCGCGCCGCGGGGCAGCAGGGCGGCGTCGGTGCCGATCCGGGCGTCCTCCAGCAGGACGTCGTGTCCGGCGGCGGCGCGCAGGCCGAGCTGGTCGGCGGCGGGGTCGATCTCCAGTCCGGGGCTGTCGGCGCGGACCAGGAACAGTCCGGTGCGGGGCTGCGCCTCGGCGGTGCGGGCCTCGACGACCAGCCAGGCCAGCGCCTCGGCGCCGGGGCAGTGCGGGGCGCGGCCGTCGAGCCGCCAGGCGTTGCCGTGCCAGTGGGCGGTGACGGCGGGGGGCCGCCCGGCCGGGGCGCGCAGGGTGCCGACCAGGGCGGGGCCGCGGCGGGACTCGGTGAGCAGCCGCCGGTACAGCGCGGCGGGCCAGGGCGCGGTGCGGGACTGTTCGGCGTGGTGCAGCAGGGTGTGCGCGGTGAGCAGGGCGACGGAGGCGTCGCCGCGGCCGAGCCGGGCCAGCACCCGGACGGTGTCGGCGAGTCCGGCGCCCGGCCCACCGTGGCGGCGGCCGACGGTGAGGGTGAGCAGTCCGGCCTCGTGGACGGTCTCGACGCCCTGGTAGGGGAAGGTGCCGTCGCGGTCGTGCTCGGCGGCGCGGGCCGCGAGCAGGTCGACCACCCGGGGCAGCCGGGCGAGCGCGCGCTCGACGGCGCCTCCGTCGGCGGGGTCGGTGGTGGTCGCGGGGGTGGGGACGGTCGGCTGCGCTGCGGTGCGGGTCATGGCGGTGGCCTCCGGGCCGGGCGGCGTGGGTGGGGTCGGGCGTCCTTGACTTGGGGGGTCGTCAGGGAGCCGGACAGGCCGCGCCGGCGGTGCGCCGGAGGTCCACGTGCAGGCGTCGGGTGAGCAGCAGCGGCCGGGGCATCTCGCTAGCCCTGCTGGAACATCTCCGCCGGAAGCGGCTTGAGGAGCTGGTAGAGATCGTCCGAAATCGGCCGGTCCCAGGAGGCGATGGTGACCTGGACGCCGTCGCTGCGGCCGAACTGGGAGCAGTAGAGCCGCTCCTCGGTGACCTTGACCTTGCGGACGATCAGCAGGTCGTCGCCGAGCATGACCGGGAAGTCCTCGGCCGAGACGAACTCGACCTCCTCCTCGTTCTCCAGCGAGGCGAGCAGTTCGCGGGCTTCCAGCGGCACGCCGTCCTCGCTCTCGCGGACGGGGGACTCCTGCGGGACGTTGCCGATCAGCATGGCCGGCCCGCGGCCGCCGAGCAGGTCGTAGCGCAGGAAAATGCCTTGGCAGGACCCGTCCTGACCGGCCAGGATCATGGCACCGAAGTCGCCGGGCCAGTCGCCCGGATCCATGGCCAGTACGTCGAAGTCCGGGCCCGCGGGCTGTCCGGAGCGTCGGCGGAGAAATGACATGGGCCCATCGTACGTGCCCGGTGGGCGGGGGCCGGTGAGCGGGTCCGCGATCAGGCCGAGATCTACGCTCAGGGACCAATGTTGACTCTGAGCAACCGTCCGGGCTACGTTCGGTTCAGCACGACGGCCGCTCCGGGGCGAGATCCACAGGGGGCGGGTTGTCGCAGCGTGCCTTGCGCGCATTCCCTCACTGCGCACGCGGTCGTGTGAACTCCGAGCACCATTTGCTGATTCAATGGTCCTTAGACTGTTCCTGGAGCCTGCGGGTGATTCCGGTCGGCTCCGGGCGGTCGACGCACCATCGGATCGGTGTCGTCCGCACCACCGAGAACCACATGACACGAACCACATAACACCCAGAGCCAGGTTCGCGGGGGCCCCGTGCCGTCGCGTCCGCGAACCTTGCCCGGATCACCGCCGCGTGGGGGCGTGCGGAATCCGGGTCCGGCCCACCCGGGGAGTCGCTCTTCCCGGGGAGGCCACTCCCGTTGCGACGGCAGCCGCACTCCGTGCGGCCGGGGTCGGGAAGCCCGTCATCGGCGCCGTTGACGGGCAGCAGAAGCGGGCGCCGTGCCTATACCGCGTGGGGGCGGTAGGCACGGCGTCTGCCTGCTCTTACTGTGCTGGCAGGCTTGTCGAACAGTCAACAAGATTCGGTCCATCAGAACTCTTTTGTAACCTCGGCGTATGCCCACTCGTCACCTGCGCGCGGGCCCGACCAGGGCCCGCCGTGCCGCGCGGGCGCCGGTCCGGCCCGTTGCGGGGCGGTGAACGCGGGGCGAACCGGACCGGCTCGGCCCGGCCGCGGACCGGCCGGTTCCGCCGCCGTCCGCGCGGGCCCTACCGCCCCTGGCCGTCCTGGCTCCCCTGGCTCTCCAGGTCGAACTCGCCGTCCCGGGCGCCCAAGACGAAGGCCCGCCACTCGGCCGGGGTGAAGATCAGCGCCGGGCCGTCGGGCTCCGCGCCGTTGCGCATCGCGATGTACCCGTCGACGAAGGCGATCTGCACGCCCTCCTCCTCGCCGGGCGCGTACTGCCACTGTGCCCCGCTCACGTCCAGCTCGATCTTGCGCCGCTCGTCCGCCGCCCGGGCCGCCTCTGCCGGCGTCATCCGCACACCCTCCCGCTGGGAACCGTTCCTCTGGTCGAGCCACCACCCTAGCCACCCGCCCCCGCCCGTTCCGGCGGATCGCCCCGGCACGCCCGCCCGACGGCACGACTGGGCCGATCCGGCCCTCCGGCGGCGACACCTGTGCTAATGGCACCGCTCCGGGGCCCGGCCGGGGCGAGGATGGGGTGACGAGCAGTCAGCCACGCACCCGGGAGCAGCCGATGGACCAACGGGACGGCAGCCGCGCCGACGTCATCCCGATCACCACCGCGCCCTCGGCCCCGCCGGTGGGGGCCGCGCGGGGGACGGTGACCGCGCCGGTGCCGTCCGTGCCGCGGCCCTCGCGGCCGGCCGGGCACGGGCGGGTGGGGCTGGTGCTGGTGTCGCACAGCCAGGAACTGGCGGACGCGGTGCGGGCGCTGGCGCTGGCGGTGGTGGAGGCGGACGATCCGGCTCCGGTCGCGACGGCGGGCGGCTCGCTCGCGGACGGGCCGGGCACCAGCGCGGTGCTGGTGGCCGCCGCGGCCCGCCGGGTCGACCAGGGCCACGGCGTCGCGGTGCTGTGCGACCTGGACGGGCCGGTGCGCACGGTGCTGACCGTGCTGGCCGCCGCGGACGAGCACGGCCTGCCCTTCCCGACCCGCTTCGCCGACGCCCCGTTCGTGGAGGGCGCGGTGGCCGCGGTGGCGACCGCGACCGCGGGCGGCGACCTGGCGGCGGTGCTGGACGCGGCGGAGGAGACCGCGCGCCGGCCGAAGCACTGACCGGCGGCTCCCCGTCCCTCCCCCGTCCCTCCTCCGTCCCTCCTCCGCCCGTCGGACGAGAGGGGTCCGATGGGTCGGTTTGGCCACGACTGTGCGGGTTTCGCGTACGCCGGGCCCCGGTCCGCCGCTAGAGTCGGCCGCACCGGCCCGGTGGGGGGAGTCCCCGGGCCCGAGCGAGGGGCGGTGCGCGGCGATGCGCGTGGTGGTCACCGGCGGTGCGGGGTTCATCGGGGCCAATCTGGCCAGGGAGTTGACGTCCCGCCCGGAGGTGTCGGAGGTCCGGGTGGTGGACGACCTGTCCACCGGCAGCAAGGCCAACCTGACGGGGGTGGACGTCACCTTCTTCGAGGGCAGCATCCTCGACCCGGCCCTGCTGGACGCCGCGTTCACCGGCGCCGACGCGGTGGTGCACCTGGCGGCGCTGCCGTCCGTGCCGCGCTCGATCGCCGCCCCGCTGGCCAGCCACCGGGTCAATGCCACCGGCACCCTGGAGGTCCTGGAGGCGGCCCGCCGCGCGGGCGACCTGTACGTCGCGGCCGCGTCCTCCTCCTCGGTGTACGGCGCCAACCGGGAGCTGCCCAAGCGCGAGACGATGCGCACGGTGCCGATGAGCCCGTACGCGGTCTCCAAGCTGGCCACCGAGGCCTACCTCGGCGCGTACCACCACTGCTACGGCCTGGGCGTGCTGCCGCTGCGCTTCTTCAACGTCTTCGGCCCGCTGCAGGCCGCCGGGCACGCGTACGCGGCCGTGGTCCCCGCGTTCCTGGACGCGGCGCTGGCCGGGCGGCCGGTGACGGTGCACGGGGACGGGCGGCAGAGCCGCGACTTCACCTACGTCGGCACGGTCACCCAGGTGCTCGCCGAGGCGGTGCTGCGCCGGGTCGTCTCCGCGGACCCGGTGAACCTCGCCTTCGGGACGCGCACCTCGCTGCTGGAGCTGATCGACCTGCTGGGCGAGGTGCTGGGCGGGCCGGTCGCCGCCGAGCACGTCGACCCGCGGCCGGGGGACGTGCGGGACTCGCAGGCCGACAACGCGAGGCTGCGCGAGCTGTTCCCCGAGGTCGTGCCCGTCCCGCTGGAGCAGGGCCTGCGGCGCACCGCGGACTGGTTCCGGACGCTCTGAGCCCCGTGGGCGGGGGGCGCGCGCCGGGCGCGCGCCCCGTCCTGCTAACGCTCCGTCAACTCGAAGTGCGCCTCGTCCTTCTCGGCCAGTGCGCGGGCGATGTGCTCCCGGGCGCGGTCGCCCAGCTCGGGCAGCGCGTCCGGGTGGAACCAGCCGACCTCCAGCGACTCGTCGTCGTTGACCCGGGCCTCGCCGGACAGCGGGCGGCAGCGGAAGACCAGGTCGAGGTACTGGCTGCGGTCCCCGTTCGGGTACTCGATGACCGGGGTGACGCCCACCGCGACCAACCGTTCGGGCAGCACCGTCACGCCGGTCTCCTCCAGGCACTCGCGCACCACGGCGTCCGCGGGCTGCTCACCGGGGTCGATGATCCCGCCGATCAACGCCCACCGCCCGGTGTCCGCCCGCCGCCCGAGCAGCACCCGTCCCTCCTCGTCCACCACCACCGCCGACACTCCGGACAACCACAGCAGCCGGTGACCGACCACCTCGCGCAGCTCCGTCAGAAACGCAGGAATTCCCATGCCCCGGAGCCTATGCGCTGCACCCTGCCGGACGGCGGGAACGCCGGGAGCGGCGGGTAGCCTCCGGGGTTCAGCGGGGCACGGGGCGGGCGGGGGTGCCGATGACGGTGGTGGCGGGGGGGACGTCGTGGGTGACGGTGGCGGCGGCGCCGACGAAGGCGGCGCGGCCGACGGTGCGGCCCTGGAGGACGACGGCGCCGGAGCCGACGGTGCTGTCGTCGTCGAGGTGGACGGCGCCGGAGACGTTCGCGCCCGGGTAGACGGTGACGCGGGCGCCGAGCCGGGTGTCGTGGCCGACGGTGGCGTTGTAGTGGACCTGGCTGTGCGGGCCGAGCCGGACGCTGCTGGAGACGTGCGCGCCGCCCATCACCAGGCAGCCGGGGGCGAGTTCGGTCTCGGGGGCGATGATCGCCCGGGGGTGGACCAGGGTGACGGGGTGCCCGCCCGCCGCGTCCAGCAGTGCGGCCAGCCGGGCCCGTACCGCCGGGTCCGCGATGCCGATCAGGTACGGCGCTCCGGGCGGGAGTTCGGTGGGCTTGCGGACGGGCAGGCCGCGCACCTCTCCCCCGGCCAGCCGGTCGTCCAGGAAGCCGGACACCGGCACGCCCGCGGCGAGCGCCACGTCCAGCGCCTCCCGGCCGACCCCGCCCGCGCCCGCGATCCACACCATGCGCCGTTCTCCGTCCTTCGTCCTTCGTGGGTGTCCTGGTGGCCCGTCACCGGCAAGGTACCGGGCCGGGCGGCCGCGGTCGCCCGCTGCCGCCCGGCCCGGTGGTGGCGAGTCCTCGCGTCCGGGTCAGCCGCGCAGTTCCTCCCGGGCGAGCCGGGGGGCGGTGGCGGTGGCCTGGCGGGGCAGCACGATCCTGGCGGTCGCCGGGGCGGGCTCCTCGGCCGGGGCCGGGAAGCCGGGGTTGACGCCGCCGGCGGCGGTGATGCCGGTGGGGCGGAGCAGCATCTTCGCGGTGAGGGCGAGGATGCGCAGGTCGAGGGCGAGGCTCCGGTGCTCGATGTACCAGAGGTCGAGTTCGATGCGTTCGGGCCAGGTGATGGAGTTGCGGCCGCGGACCTGGGCCCAGCCGGTGAGGCCGGGGCGCAGGGCGAGGCGGCCGCGCTGGCGGTCGGAGTAGTGGGCGACCTGTTCGGGCAGGGTGGGACGCGGGCCGATGACGCCCATGTCGCCCCGGACGACGTTCCACAGCTGCGGGAGTTCGTCCAGGCTGGTCTTGCGCAGCAGCGCGCCGAGGCGGGTGATGCGCGGGGCGTCGGGCTCGTCCTCGTAGTGCTTGTCGCGCATGGTGCGGAACTTGAGGATGCGGAACTCCTGGCCGTGCCGGCCGGAGCGGGTCTGTCGGAAGATCACCGGTCCGCCCATGGTGGCACGGATCAGGAGGGCGATCAGCAGGCCGAGCGGGACGGCGATGATCCCGGCCAGCACGGTGACCGCGAGGTCCCCCCCTCGCTTCATTTCTCCCCCAACTGGGTTGGTGCGTTGTGGTGTCGTGGGCGTGCCGGGGCTGCTCGGCGCGCGGTGGTGCGGTGGTGGTGCGCGGTGCTGCGGTGCTGCGGTGCGTTCGCAGGGGTCGTGGGGTCAGTCGGTGGTCCAGCGCAGCCCGCGGCGGCGGGCGACGGCGGCGTAGGTCTCCAGCGAGACCCGGGCGACCGCGCGCTGGTCGAACTGGTCGAGGGCGCGGCGGCGGGCCGCCGCGCCCAGGCGTATCCGTAGTTCGGGGTCGGTGAGGAGCCGGTCGAGTGCGGTGGTCAGGGCGGCGGCGTCGGCCGCCGGGGCCAGGAGCAGGTGCTGGTCGTGGGTGCCGATCTCGCGGCAGCCGCGGATGTCGCTGAGCAGCAGGGGCAGGCCGCTGGCGGCGGCCTCCATGCCGGAGCGGGAGAAGCCCTCCCGGTAGGAGGGGAGGACGAAGACGTCGAGGGCGGCGTACACGGCGGGCATGTCGTCGCGGGGGCCGAGGAATTCGAGTCCGGCCTCGGCGGCGCGCAGGGCGTCGGGCTTGTCGGGGTCGTCGGGGCCGATCCACACGAAGCGGGCCTTGCCGGCCAGCGCGCGGGCGGCTTCGGCGTACTCGCGGATGCCCTTCTCGGCGACCCGGCGACCGACGCCGCCGACCAGCAACTCGTCGTCGGCGAGGCCGAGTTCGGTGCGCAGTCGGGCGCGCAGGGCGTCCCGGGCGGGGCCGGGGGCGGGGAAGCGGTCGAGGTCGACGCCGTTGCCGACGACGCGCGAACGCCCGGCGGGGACGCCCCACTTGGCGAGCGTGGCGTGGTCCTCGGCGTTCTGGTAGAGCTCGGCGTGCGAGAAGCGGGCGGCGAGCGCCTCGGCGCCGAGCACGGCGAGCCGTTTGGCGAGCGGGTCGTGGGCCTGCGCCCACAGGCCGTGGCAGGTGTTGACGACCACGGGGACGCGGGCGAGCCGGCCCAGGATCCGTCCCAGGACGCCGGTCTTCGGGTTGTGGGTGTGCAGCACGTCGGGCCGGATCTCGCGCAGCGCGGCGAGCAGTTCGCGGGCGGCGGCGAGGTCGGCGCGCGGCTGCCAGGCGCGGGTGAGCGAGGGCAGCGGCCGGTGCCGGACGCCGAGTTGCCCGATCCGCTCCAGGTAGGGGCCGGGGGCGCTGATGCCGTAGGTGCGCAGCCCGTGCTCGACGTCGACGGTCAGTTCGGTGGCGAGCAGCAGGTGCAGCGACATGTCGACGGTGGTGAGGTGGGCGACCCGCAGCGGGCGGCCGCCCTCGCCGCGCAGGCGCAGGGGCAGGGCGGGCTGTTCAGGCACCGGCGCCCACCGCCTTCGCGGTGGCGACGATCCGGGCGTAGGCGCGCTCCGGGAGGAGGCGGCCGTACAGCTTGGCCCGGAAGAAGTCGATCGGGTCGGTGCGCCGGACGGGGATCCGGTGGAAGCGGACCGGGTCGTAGCCGGGCAGGTTCCGGCCGACCTGGCCGGTGGCGGAGGTGCGGAAGCGGGCACGCAGCGCGGCGTCCATGTGCGGGACGGGGCGGCCCCAGGTGTAGGCGAAGTGCCGGGGACGGGTGCCGAGGTGCTCCTCGACGTCGTCGCCGCAGGCGTCGAGCTCGGCGGTGGTGAGGAGTTCGGGGCGGGCGTGGCTGCGGGTGTGGTTGGCGACGGTGCACAGCCCGGAGGCGGTCATCTCGCGCAGTTGCTCCCAGCTGAGGCCGGTGGCGGGGGCGCCCTTGGCGGTGGAGCCCTCCCAGCGCATCGGGCCGCCGACCAGGCCGCTGGCCAGGTAGACCGTGAACGGCAGGCCGCGTTCCTTGAGCAGCGGCCAGGCGGTCTCGTAGGTGTCGGCGAAGCCGTCGTCGAAGGTGAGGACGGTGCTCGGGGTGCGCAGGCCCGCTTCGAGGCGGTCGGCGGCGGTGTCCAGGGGGACCACCCGGCCGGGCGGGAGCTCGGCGAGCAGGTCGACCTGGGCGGTGAAGTCGGCGGTGGCGAGGTCGAGCTCGTCGGCGGTGCCGCCGCCGACCCGGTGGTAGATGAGGACGGTGGCGCCCTCACCGGGCACCCGTCCCGCCGCGCGGGCCAGCTGCTGCTTGACCTTCGACCGGATGCCCCCGGCCTGGGCGGCGTTGCTCGCCATGGATCCCCCTCGCGGTGCCCCCGCACCGGACCTGTGACTCCCCCGGCCCGCGGCTGCCGCGGGCGATGCGCATCACAGTAGGGGGAAGTGTGGGGCTGCTGCCCCCGAAACGTGAAAGAAGTGCGTAGGTAGGCCGAAAATCAGCCGGTCCGACCGGTCCTGTCCCATTGGTGGACGTTTCCGGTCAGCGGAGGGTCAGCGGGGCGGCGTCCGGACGACGGCCGGGGCCGCCCGCCGCGTCAGGGGGTGGCGCCGCCGCCCGGGCGGAGCAGGCCGAGGCCGATCCGGACCAGCAGCAGCACCCCGGCGGCCAGGCAGCCCGCCACCGCCATCACCCAGGCCGGGCCGTCGGTCTCCGGGACCAGCACCGCCACCGCGATGCCCGCCCCGACGCAGAGCAGGCCGACCAGGGCCAGCAGCAACTGGTGGCGGCGCAGCGCGCAGCCGCCGAACAGGGCGGACCAGCGGGTAGCGGCGCGGTCACTTCGGGTGTCTGCCATGCCTTCCACGGTAACCCGGCGCCGGGGAGCGGGCCACAGTCCTCCGTCCCCCGCGCACCCGCCCGGCCGCCTCGCGGCAGGCCCCCGCGCAAGGCTTTCCGGGCCCCTCCCGGACCGTCCCCGGACCGCCCGCGAAATCTCGCCGTCCGGCGTACAACCATCCCGGGACGTCGTGGGTCTCCACTACATTGAGCGATCCAGGAGCCGTCCGACGAGCGGAATCGGGAGTGTCCGCCGCGGGCTAGATCACTCGGGTGCGGAGCCGCCGCACCCGGGGTCGGAGGCCGGGCTCCGCCTGCCGACGGTACCGCCACGCCGCTTGCCGGCGACCGAGGGGGGAACCGTGTCGTACGCCACCACTGCCGCTGCCGTCTGCGCCCCGCCCCAGCCCGTCGTCCCGTCGTCCACCGCAGCCGCCCCGCACCGCGCCCGGGAGCGGGACCGGGGCAGCTGGCTGCGCTTCAGCCCGGCCCAGCCGCTGTTCCGGGCGCGCGCCGCGCAGCGCCTGGCCGTGCTGGCGTACCACGGGATCACCGACCCGGCCTCGTTCGGCGCCCAGCTGGACCGGCTGCGACGACTGGCCACCCCGGTGTCGGTGCAGGACGTGGAGCGGGCGCTGGCCCAGGGGCGGCCGCTGCCGCCGCGCTCGGTGCTGGTGACCTTCGACGACCCGGACCGCACCGTGCTGCGGCACGCCCTGCCGGAGCTGGTGGCCCGGCGGATCCCGGCGGCCGCGTTCGTGATCGCCGAGCTGGTCGGCACCGAGAAGCCGTTCTGGTGGCACGAGGCCGCGTTCCTGGCCCGGCACGGCGGCCGGGCCAGGATGCTGCCCGGCGGCGCCGACCCCGGCCGGGTGCTGGCCCTGCTCAAGGCGATGCCCGACCCGGACCGCCGCCGCAGCCTGGCCGAGCTGCGGGTCTCCGCGCACCGCCGCCCCCCGGCCCAGGAGCAGCTGCGCCCCGAGGACCTGTGCGTCCTGCGGGAGGCGGACGTCGCGGTCGGCAACCACACCCTGGGGCACCCCTCGCTGCGGCGCTGCGACGAGGCGACCGTGCACGCGGAGATCACCGGCGCGCACCGGGCGCTGACCCGCTGGCTGGGCGAGGCCCCGTCCGCGTTCGCCTACCCGGACGGCGGCTTCGACGAGCGGGCGGACGCGGTGCTGCGCCGCCTCGGCTACCGGCTCGGCTTCCTCTCCGACCACCGGCTGGGCCCGCGGCTGCCCGCCCACCCGCTGCGGATCAGCCGCCTGCAGGTCGACTCGACCACCTCGACGCGGCGCTTCGACACCATCCTGTCCGGCCTGGAGCCGGCGGTGCAGCGGCTGCTGGGGGCGCAGGCGTAGCGCCGCGGTCAGTCGGAGGCGGGGCGGATGCCGCGCATCCGGCCGATCGCGTAGACGGCGCCGGCCAGGGCCAGGTCGGAGAGCAGCATGAACCCGATCGAGTAGCTGTCCTTGGCGCTGTAGATCGCGCCCATCACCAGCGGCGGGACGAAGCCGCCCAGGCCGCCGATCGCGCCGACGATGCCGGTCACCGAGCCGACCTGGGTGACCGGCGTGACCTGGGCGACCAGGGCGAACACCGAGCCGCTGGTGGTGCCGAGACCGGCCGCCATCACCAGGAAGGCGATCGTGCCGATCGGGCTGAGGTCCGGGTCGAAGGCCTGGACGACCGCGAACAGCGCGGTGACCGCCAGCGCCCAGCAGGTCACCACGGCCGGGTGGACCCGGTCCGACAGCCAGCCGCCGAACGGCCGGAAGACGACCGTGACCAGCGCGAACCCGGCGGCCTTGGTGCCCGCGTCGGTCGCCGACAGGTCGTACCAGGTCTTCAGGTACGTCGGCAGGTAGACGCCGAACGCGACGATGCCGCCGAACCCGATCGCGTACAGCGCCGACAGCTCCCACGTCACGCGCAGCCGCCCGGCCCGGCCGAGCCGGGAGGCCAGCGAGGCGGTCGGGACCACCCGGTCGGGGCGGTCGCGCAGCAGCAGGAAGGAGACCGCGGTGTACGCGGCCAGGGCGATCGCCATCACCCAGAACGGCAGGTCGTGGCCGTGCTTCCACAGCCGCGGCGTGAAGTAGCCGGACAGCGCGACGCCGCCCATGCCCATGCCGAACACGCCGACGCCCAGGCCGCGCTTGCGCGGCGGGAACCAGGAGTTCACCAGCGGCACGCCGATCGCGAAGGTGGTGCCGCCCAGCCCGAGGAGGAACCCGACCGCCAGCAGCGCCCCGTACGAGTTGCGGGCCGGGATCAGCAGCAGCACCGGGACGATGGTCAGCGCCGACATCAGCGGGAACATCAGCCGCGCCCCGAAGCGGTCGGTCAGCGCGCCGACCGGGACGCGGCCCAGCGAGCCGACGATCACCGGCACCGCGACCAGGAAGGACTGGGCGAAGGACGACATGTGCAGGGTCTTGTCGAACTCGCCCGCCAGCGGGGCGATCAGGTTCCACGCCCAGAAGGTGAGCGTGAACCCGACGGTGGCGACCACCAGGTTGGTGTAGGCCGTTCCCGACACCTTGTCGTCGGTCGGCACCCGCTCGTTCGATGCTGTCAGCTGTCCCATGGGACCCCACCCTGGGCGGGCGCGCCGCCGGGGGGCGGGAACCCGTCCGCACGGTGGTCGTACCGTCAGTCGGACGGAGCAGGCCGGGGGCCCCCGGCCCACGGCCCGTCCGGAGGGCACGGGGTAGAGTCGGTGCTCGTGAAGATCGCCCTCGTGGACTCCGGAATCGGACTGCTCGCCGCCGCCGCCGCGATCCGTCGGGCCCGGCCCGACGCGGACCTGGTGGTCTCCTGCGACCCCGACGGCATGCCCTGGGGGCCGCGGACGCCGGAGGACATCACCGCGCACGCCCTCGCCTGCGCCCGGGCCGCGGTGGAGCACGGGCCGGAGGCGCTGGTGGTGGCCTGCAACACGGCCACGGTGCACGCGCTGGCCCGGCTGCGGGCCGAGTTCGAGCCCGGGCTGCCGGTGATCGGGACGGTGCCCGCGATCAAGCCGGCCGCGGCGGCCGGCGGGGTGGTGGCGATCTGGGCGACCTCGCGGACCACCGGCAGCGCGTACCAGCGCGGGCTGATCGCCGAGTTCGGCGGGGCCGCGGAGGTCCACGAGGTGGCCTGCCCGGGGATGGCCGAGGCCGTGGAACGGGCCGACGAGGCCGCGATCGCCGCCGCCGTCGCCTCGGCCGCCGCCCGCACCCCCGCCGGGACCACCGACGTGGTGCTGGGCTGCACCCACTACGAGCTGATCGACGACCGGATCGCCGCCGCCCTCGCCGGCCCGGTCCGGCTGCACGCCTCGGCCGACGCGATCGCCGCCCAGACCCTGCGCCGCCTCGACCCCGGCACGCCCCCCGGCGGCGGCACCCTGACCGTGCTGCACTCGGGCCGCCCCGCGGCCCTGCAGGCCGAGGCGCTCGCCTACCCGCAGGGCGCCCTGCTGACGGCCGCCGCCCGGGTCTGACCCCGGCGGCGGGCCCCGGCGGCCCGCACTGCGCGCCGTGGTCCTCCCCCGCCCGAGACCCGGGCCGGACGGGACGCCTCCGCGGCCCGCTTCGGCGCCGAACTGGCCCGGCTCGCCGCCGAGGCGGGCGTCCCGCTGCCCCCGGCCGCGCTGCCGCCGGAGCCCGCCCGAGCCCTGACCCGCCGCGGGCCGTCGTGCCTCGGGGTGGGGGCGGGGCGGATCGGGCAGACTGCCCGGGTGACGGTCCTGTGGTGGGTCTCGGTGGTGGCGTTGCTGGTGTGGGCGTGGCTGGCGCTGGGCCACGGCGGGTTCTGGCGCACCGACCAGCGGTTGCCGCGCGGGGGCGGCGAGCCCGGGAAGTGGCCCTCCGTGGTGGTGCTGGTGCCGGCCCGGGACGAGGCGGGGGTGCTGCCGGTGTCGCTGCCGAGCCTGCTCGCCCAGGAGTACCCGGGGCGGGCCCGGGTGGTGCTGGTGGACGACCACAGCACCGACGGCACCGGCGAGCTCGCCCGGGAGCTGGCGCGGCGCGTCGGCGGGCTGGAGCTGGCGGTCACCACTCCCCCGCCGCTGCCCGCGGGGTGGACCGGCAAGCTGTGGGCGCTGCGGCACGGGGTCGGGCAGGCGGCGGACGCCGAGTGGCTGCTGCTGACGGACGCCGACATCGCGCACCGGCCGGGCTCGCTGCGGGCGCTGGTCGCGGCGGGTGAGGGGGCCGGGCTGGACCTGGTCTCGCAGATGGCCCGGCTGCGGGTCGCCACCCGCTGGGAGAGGCTGATCGTCCCCGCGTTCGTGTACTTCTTCGCCCAGTTGTACCCCTTCCGCCGCTCCAACCGCCCCCGCTCCCGGACGGCCGCCGCGGCCGGCGGCTGCTCGCTGGTGCGGCGCTCCGCGCTGGAGCGGGCGGGCGGGGTCGCGGCGATCCGCGGCGCGGTCATCGACGACGTGTCGCTGGCCCGGGCGGTCAAGCGCACCGGCGGCCGGACCTGGCTCGGCCTCGCGGACCTGGTCGACTCCGTCCGCCCCTACCCCGGCCTCGGCCCGCTGTGGCGGATGGTCTCGCGCAGCGCGTACGCCCAACTCCGTTACTCGCCGCTGCTGTTGGCCGGGACGGTGGCGGGTCTGGCGCTGGTCTACCTGGCGCCGCCGGTGGCCGCGCTGGTCGGGGCCGCGGCCGGGGCGTGGTGGACCGCCGGGGCGGGGCTGGCGGCGTGGGCGGTGATGGCCGGGACGTACGCCCCGATGCTGCGCTACTACGGGCAGCCCGTGGCGGCGGCCCCGCTGCTGCCGTTCACCGCGCTGCTCTACCTGCTGATGACCGTGGACTCCGCCGTCCAGCACTGGCGCGGGCGCGGCGCCGCCTGGAAGGGCCGCACCTACCCGCGGCCGCAGCGCGCCGAATAGGCCCGGGCCGGGGCGGGCAGGACCCGGTGATGGAACGACACGAGATCTCGCGGATCGCGCACCGCGACCACCCGATCGCCGCCCCGCTCTCCGACGATTCGGTGCGGGACCTGCTGGAACGCCTGCTGCGCGGCCGGTCGGACGGGCGGCTGCTCGACCTGGGCTGCGGCGAAGCCCCTTGGCTGGTACGGGCGTTGGCGGCGCACCCGGCGCTGCGGGCGGTCGGCGTGGACACCGACCCGGGTGCGCTGCGCACCGCCCTGGAGACCGCCCGGCGGCTCGGCGTCGAGCGGCGGCTCGGCCTGCACCACCGCGACGCACGGGAGTTCACCGCGTCCGAGCCCTTCGACGCGGTGCTGTGCGTGGGGGCGGCGTACGCCTTCGGCGGGCTCGGCCCGGCGCTCGACGCGATCGGCCCGCTGCTGGCGCCGGGCGGTGCGGTGCTGCTCGGCGAGTCCTACTGGGAGGGCGAACCGACGGAGCTGGCGAGGGAGTTGTTCGGGGAGGAGGTCCGCGACCTGGCCGGGACGGTCGCCGCGATCCGGGAAGCCGGCTGGCTGCCGGTCGCCGGGCACACCTCGGCCCGGGCCGAACTCGACGCCTACGAGTGGGCCTGGACCGGCTCCCTCACCGACTGGGCCCTGGACCGGCCCCCGGGCCCCGACCGCGAACAGGCCCTGCGGACGGCGGCCGAGCACCGCGAGGAGTGGCTGGGCGGCTACCGGGACGGCTTCGGCTTCGTCACGCTGGTGCTGCGCCGGAGCCCCTGACCGGCCGCGGGCCCCCGCGCTCCGCGAGGGCGACGGCGCGGCGGAGGTCCCGGGCGTAGGCGAGCGGCTGCTCCCAGGCCGCGAAGTGGCCGCCGTCCCGGTGCTCGACGAACTCCTGGACGTTGACGTACCGGGCGGCGAAGCTCCGGGGGGCGGGCTTGGTGTCGTGGGCGAAGGCGCTGAGGACGGTCGGGGTCGGCACGTACGGGACGGGCGGCGCGAACTCGGCGTAGGGCGCGAACGAGGTGCCGATCGTGCCGGTGAACCAGTAGGCGCTGATCCAGGTGAGCAGGTCCTCCTCCGCGAACGGGGTGTGCGACCAGCCGTGCAGCTTCTCGACGATCCAGGAGGCGAGGCCGGCCGGCGAGTCGGCGAGGGCGGGCGCGAGGGTGTGCGGGCGGGTGGACTGCTGCGCGATGTACCCGCCCTCGGTGCGCTGCCAGGCGGCCGCGGCGTCGAGGTACGCGCGTTCCTCCGGGCCCAGGGCCGAGCGGTCGGCGAAGGCCGCGTGCAGCGGCGAGACGTTCGTCAGGTGCAGGGCCGCGACGCGGTCGGGGTGCGCCGCGGCGAGGTGCTCGGCGACGTCCGCGCCGAGGTCGCCGCCGGAGACGACGTACCGCCGGTAGCCGAGCCGGTGGACGGCGGCGGCCACCGCGGCGGCCGTCGCGGCGGCCGTCGTGCCGGGCCGCGGCGGTCCGGCCGAGAACGGGAAGCCGGGGAGGGCGGGGACGAGCACGTTCAGGTCGTCGAGCAGGGGGAGCACCCGTTCGAACCGGAGCACCGAGTCGGGCCAGCCGTGCAGCAGGACCACCGCGGGGGCGTCCGGGGCGGCGCGCCGGTGCACCAGGCGCAGCGGGCCGGTGCCGGGGTCGACGCTCTCCCAGGACAGGGCGAGGATGCGGGCCTCGTGGGTGCGCCAGTCGAAGCGGTCGCGCCAGGCGGTCAGGAGGCGGGCCAGGAAGTCCGGGTCCGTGCCGCGTTCCCACCCCGTGCCCGGGGGCAGCGGCGGGCGCCGGGTCGCGGCGAGGCGGCGGCGCAGGTCGTCCAGGTCGGAATCGGGCACGGGGCCGAACGGCAGAGGCATGTGTACAACCATACACATCATGTGTTCACTCGCACACATCGCGCGGACCGGCGGTAGCCTGGGGCCATGGACACCAGCACGGCACGCCCCAAGGACGCCTCGCGCACCCGCGAGCGGATCCTCGCCGCGGCCCGGCGCGAGTTCGCCCGCGTCGGCTTCGCCCGCACGACGGTGCGGGCCGTCGCCGCCGCCGCGGAGGTGTCGCCGAACCTGATCACCCGTTACTTCGGCGGCAAGGACGGGCTCTTCGTCGCCGCCACCGAGGTCCGCCTCGACCTCGACCGGGTCTTCGACGGACCGCGGGAGTCCCTCGGGCGGCGGCTGGCCGAGGGCATCGTCGACCGGTGGACCGGCATGGAGGGCGAGGACCCGCTGCTCGTCCTGCTCCGCGCCGCGGGCGAGCGCGGCGAGGCGGCCGAGGCGCTGGCGACCTTCCTCGACCGGGAGTCGCTGGAGCCGCTGCGGCAGCGGCTGCGGCGCTACGGGATGACCGAGCGGGAGGCCCTCGCCCGGGCCCGGGCGGTCGACGTCTTCGTGCTCGGCGTCTCCGCGCGCCTGCGGGTGCTCCGCGACGACCTCGGCGACCCGCAGGAGTTGAAGGACTGGATCGCCGACACCGTCCAGCGCCTGCTGGACGCGCCGTAGCCGACCGGACGCACCCGACGGGGCGGGACCGGCGGCGCGTCAGCGATGCAGCAGGCGGCGGGCGGTGGGCTTGACGAACTCGTAGCGGGACATCTGCTCGAGGTCGCGGAGCCAGGCGGTGCGGCCGGGGGGCCGACGGAGGAGTTCGCGGTAGATCTCCTCGAAGGCGGTGGAGACGTGGCCGAGGGAGAAGCGGCCCACGACCCAGTCGCGGCCCCAACGGCCCAGCTCGGCGCGGCGGTCGGGGGCGTCGGCGAGGGCGCGGATCTGGGCGGCGAGGGCCTTGGCGTCGGCGGGGTGGTCGCCGTGGCCGTACATGCAGCGGGAGGCGTGCGGCTCGACCAGCGGGCCGGGTTCGTGGACGGCGGTGTAGCCGCCCGCGCCGTGGACGATGACGGGTTTGCCGAAGGCCAGGCCGCGCAGCGCGGAGCCGCCCATCCCGAGGACCAGGTCGGCGGCCTGGTAGGCGGGGCGGGGGTCGGCGCGCTGGCCGGTGAGGACGATCGCCTCCCGGCCGAGCTCCGCGTTGGCGGCGGCGGCCTCGGCGCGCAGGCGCTCCTCGCTGGGGCCGCCGCCGACCACGGCGAGGACGAGGTCCGGGTCGTCGAGCAGGCGCAGGGCGGCGATGGTGCGGGAGACGCCCGCGTCCTTCTCCAGGCCGGAGACCAGGCGGGTGACGATGCAGAGCAGGAGCTGGTCGTCCCGGGCGCCGACCTCGGCGCGGAAGTCGGCGCCGGGGACGGCGCCGGGCGCGTCGGCGTCGGTGTCGACGGGGGGTTCGATCAGCCGCAGGTCGCGGTGGCCGAAGGCCCGGCCGTCCGGCATCAGGGCGCCCAGGCCCAGGACCAGGGGCTGGTGGCGGGGCATGCCGCGGAGCATCCGGATGCCGTAGAAGGTGGTGACGATCGGGATCCGGCCCTGGCGGCCCGGGCCGAAGTAGGCGTTGCGGGCGGCCCGGACCTCCCAGGCGTGGACGACCTGGGAGCCGTGCTCGGCGGCGAGCCTGGACAGCCGGGCCCGGACGACCGCGTGCGGGGTGGTCGGGTCGCCCGCGACGACCAGGTCCAGGCCGTGCCCGGCGGCGAGGTCGACCAGCGGGGCGGGCCCGTCGACGCCCTGGGCGAACAGCACGGGCTCGTGGCCGCGGTCGCGCAGGGTGCGGGCGATGTCGACGGCGTTGAGCTGGGCGCCGCCGAGGGCGAGGTTGTTGAGGTGGACCAGGGCCCGGACGGAACGCATGCTCAGTCCTCCCACTGGTGCGGGACGAAGACGGGGGCGGCCATCACGACGGCCCGCGGCGGGGTGTCGAGCATCGGGCCGAAGACGTCGAACTGCCCGGCGGAGTGCCAGCTCATCAGCGTCCCGCCGTCGGTCTTGCCGATCGAGTAGACGCCCGTCCACAGGGTGTAGCGGCCGCGCGGCAGCGGCAGCCGCGGGATGACGCAGGCGACCCGGTGGTCGCCGCCGGTCAGCCGGATCTCGTGGCTGATCTGGAAGATCGGGCTGGAGGTGCCCTCGCTGACGCCCAGGTGCAGGGTGGCGTCGCCGCGGTAGTCGCCGCCGAGGGTGAGTTCGACGGTGACCGGCTCGTCGGTGTGCAGGGTGGTGTCGTCGCCGTCCTCGCCGCGCACCTCGTACTTGAGCAGTTGCAGGGGTTCGCCGACCCGGGCGCTCGCCTCGGACTGGGCCTCGATGGAGTCGCGGTAGCCCGCCAGCGCGTCCTTGATCCCGGCGTCGACCCGGACGGTGCCCTGTTCGAGCCAGACGCCGCGGCGGCAGATGGACTGCACGGCGGGCAGGTCGTGCGAGACGAAGACGATGGTGGTGCCCTGCTCGGCGACCTCGCGCATCCGGTCCAGGCAGCGCTGCTGGAAGACCGCGTCGCCGACCGCGAGCACCTCGTCCACCAGCAGGACGTGCGGCTCCAGGTAGGCGGCGACCGCGAAGCCCAGGCGCATCTGCATGCCGGAGGAGTAGAACTTGACCTGCCGGTCGATCGCGCCGCCGAGGCGGGCGAACTCGACGATGTCGTCGAAGCGCCCGGCGACCTCGCGGCGCTTGAGGCCGAGCAGCGCGCCGAACAGGTAGATGTTCTCCCGGCCGGTCAGGTCGGGGTGGATGCCGGCCCGGATCTCGATCAGGGCGCCGATCCGGCCGCGCACGTCGATCACGCCCGCGTACGGGTACATGACCCGGGTGAGCATCTTCAGCAGCGTCGACTTGCCGGAGCCGTTGGAGCCGATCAGGCCGACCGACTCGCCGGGCTCGATGTGCAGGTTGATGTCGCGCAGCGCCCAGCGCCAGTCCTCGCCGCGGTCGCCGCGCAGGCGGCGGGCGGCCTGCTCGACCCGGTCGCGCAGCAGCATGCGCTGCTGGTCGGCGCGGAACCGCTTCCAGACCTGCTCGGTGCGGATGGTGCCGAGAGGGTAGTCACGCGACATCGGCGATCCCCGTTTCCAGCTTCTTGAAGACCAGGTACCCGCCGACCAGGAAGACCAGCGAACTGGCCGCGGCGATCAGCGTCATCCGGGCGTCGGGGGCCTCGCCGTACAGCAGCGCCTTGCGGTAGCCCTCGATGACCGCGCCCAGCGGGTTGACGCCGACGTAGATCTCCTGCAGGCGGTGCGGGATCTTGGCCAGCGGGTAGGCGACGGGGGTGGCGAAGACGCCCATCTGCGTGATGATCGGCAGCAGGTGGCGGACGTCGCGCAGGTAGACCACGGCGACCGAGAGGACCAACGCGATGCCGTAGGTGAAGGCGAACTGGATGGCCAGCAGCGGGACCGCCCACAGGAAGGTCGCGGCGGGGGCCGTCCAGAACACCAGGAACATCAGGCCCAGCACGCCGACGCCGATCACCATGTCGACGGTGGCGACCAGCATGGTGGCGAGCGGGAACACCTCGCGCGGGCAGTACACCTTGTTCAGCAGGCTCAGGTTGTTGGCCAGGCTGAGCGCGCCCTGGTTCATCGTGTTGGAGAAGAACTGCCAGACGATCAGGCCCACGTAGGCGAACAGCGTGTACGGGGCGGCGCCGGTCTCGATCTTGACGGCACGGTGGAACACCAGGGTGAAGATCGCGCACAGCGCCAGCGGGGTGAGCACCGCCCAGGCGAAGCCGAGCACCGCCTGCTTGTACCGGGCGCGCAGGTCGCGCTCGGCCAGGGCCCGCACCAACTCCCGCGCGGCCCAAAGCTCGTGGGCGACCTGGACGGGTCGCAGCCGGCGCTTGAAGACCAGTTCGGGCGGCGGCCCGACCGGAGCCGGGGCGCCCGGCGGGGCGGCCCGACCCTGCCGCTCGTCGATGACCTGCGCGCGCTGTCCCCCCACGGACTCCCGCCCTCCCCGGAGGCGTGCCCGCCCCTGGTGCCTGTGCCGTCTGCCGGTCGCCCCCGGTGACCGGGCCCGACTCGCGGACCACAATGACACAGTGTGTGCGGGCCGGGGGCGGGTTCGGTGAAGATTGCGGCAGCTCAACCCGGTACGGGACGGTTCCGGGCCGAACCGCCCTTTCCGGCCGGGGAGTTGGCGAGGAGGCGGATCAGGAGGCGGATAGGGGCGGATCAGGGGGCGGGCGGTCCGGCCGGTTGTTCGGCGACCAGCTGGTCGAGGGCGGCGGGCATGCCGTCCACGCCGCCGGCCCGGGTCGGCGAGGTGCGGCCGGTGCCGTCCACCACCACGGTGGGCAGCTCGGTGACCTGGTTCCGCGCGAACAGCTCCGGCGCGTCCGCGACCGCCCGGTCCACCTCCGCGGAGCGGTACGCGGCCCGGAACTCCGCCGCGTCGACGCCCTGTTCGGCCGCCCAGTCGGCGGCGGCCCGCTCGGTGGTCAGGTCGGTGTGCTGCTCGCGGACGGCCCGGAACACCGCGGCCTGCAGCCGGTCGACCTCGCCGAGCTGCTCCAGGGCGTAGAACAGCCGCGCGTGCGCCCGCTGTTCGGCCTCGTCGGGGCTGCCGGTCCAGATCGCCGGGACGCGGCGCAGAGTCACGTCCGCCTGGTGCCTGGCGGCCCAGCGGGTGAGCGGCTGCTCCAGCAGAGCGGAGTGCGAGCAGTTGTACCAGAAGAACTCGACGGCCTCGTGGGCCCGTTGGGCCTTCGGCGCGGAGGCGGGCGACACGGTGGGGCCGAGCGGCGCGGCGGGCTCCAGCGGGCGGGTGGCGGGCGCCGGCGCGTGCTGCTGGGTGGCCCCGGACGGCCGGAGGGCGGTGAGCGGGTGGCCGGGCGTCGGCACCTGCTGCCCGTTCGGGCCCGGCGGCAGCTTCGGGAGGCCGGGCACGGCCCCGGCGACGGCCGGGGTGGTCAGCAGGCCTCCGGCCACGGCGAGCAGGACGGTGGTTCTGAGCAGCGACTTCACCCGGGCAGCCTGGCAGGCGCGGTGCGCGGCGTTCCAGGCGGGCGGGCCGCGGTCGGCGGAATTCGCCGGATCGGAGCAGCGCGGCGCCGGGGCGGGTCGAACGCCCGTCCGGCGTTCGACGTCCCGTCTGCTGTCCGTGTCTGTTGCGTTGCCGGGCAAGGGCGTCGTGCGGTCTCCCCGCGGCCTCCGGTGGGCGGGCGCGCCCCCGCTCCCGCGCCCACCTGCCGCCCCGGGAGCGGCGGGACTACTTGCCGTCGTGCTTCCACTGGGCGCGGGCCTCGGCCTCGCTGGTCTTCGGGACGCCGATCTGGATCTGGTCGGTGCCCTCCGCGGCGACCGGGCAGTAGCGGCCGTCCTTGACGTCCATGGTCAGGGTCAGCACCTGCTCGTTGCGCACCAGTTCCAGCACCTCGCCGGTGGTGCAGGTCGCGTTGGCGGCGACCGGCGGCGAGGCCAGCCAGCTGACGGCCTGGTAGACCGGCGAGTTCGGGCGCAGCACGGTGCCGTGGGCCTTGTCGGTGGCGAAGCTGCCGGTGCCGAGCACGCCGCTCCTCAGCTTCGTGAACTCGTTGGGCACGTGGTTGGTGCGCAGGTCGGGGGCGCCGTAGACGACGCAGTCGTGGCCGCTGGTGTTGGTCAGCTTGATCACGCCGTTGATCCGCGGGTTCGCGCTCCGGTCGAGGGTCAGCTCGGCCTTGACGTCGCTCTCCTTCTCGGAGTTGCCGCAGATCGGGACGTCGGCGCCGACGGTGCCGCCGCCGGTCGCGGCCTTGCTGGCGGTCGCCCCGGCCGTGGCCGCGGTGGCGGGCGGGGCGGCGGCAGGGGTGCTCGCGGTGGTGGCGGCGCCCGGCGCGGCGGAGCCGGCGTCCTCGGGGTCGCAGGCGGTCAGGGCGAGGACCGCGCAGGCGGCGAGGGCGGCCAGGGCGGCGGGCTTGCGGACGTTCATCTCGGGCTCCGTGGTCCGGTGCGGTGGGCCGCCGGTCGGCGGCAAACACCACCACGGCGTCCGGCTATCGGGCGGTTGCGGGGGTGAACGTCCGGTACACGGCTGTGACGGACGCTGTTACACGGGAACGTCGGACGGGTGGTCAACTCCGCTCCGGGCACGACTGGTTCGTGCACCGGCCGGATTCCGGCCGTGACACGGCCCCGCCTCCCCTACGGTGGGCCCATGACGAACCGTGAGTTCCTGGTGGTGACCACCACCCACGACGACGAGGCCGCGGCCCGCGAACTGGCCGCCGCGGCGGTGCGCGAGCGCCTGGCGGCCTGCGCGCAGGTGTACCCGGTGCGGTCGGTGTACTGGTGGGACGGCGCGGTGCGGGACGGCGCCGAGTGGCGCGTCGACCTCAAGACCCGGGCCGCGCTGGCGGACCGGCTGACCGCGTTCCTGGTCGAGCGGCACTCGTACGGGACCCCGGAGGTGGTCGGGGTGCCGGTGGCCGCCGGTTCGGCCGCCTACCTGGACTGGATCGCGGCCGAGACCGTCGGCGACTGAGCGGCTCCCGCCCCCGTGGCCGTCCCCGGATTCCGGGGCGCGAGGGCCTAGGGTCGGCGGATGGACGCACCCCCGCAGCAGAAGCAGTCGCCACCGCCCGGTCCGGACCGGCGCCGCCCCCGCCGCTGGCGGGAGGTCTCCCCCACCCGCCGCGGCCTGGTGCTGGCGTGGTGGGGCTTCACCCTGACCTTCGGCCTCCTGCGCCTGCTGACCTGGCTGATCCACGTCGACGCCGCCGGGGTGGGTAACGTCTCGGCGGGCGGCGTCCACCTTCACCACTACGTGTGGGGCATCCTCGTCCTGATGGTGGTCGGCGCCCTCGGCCTGGTCGAACGCTCGCCGCGCTGGCGGACCTGGATGGGCCTGGCCTACGGCATCGGCACCGCGCTGGTCATCGACGAGACCGCCAACCTCGTCCATCTGAGCGACGTCTACTGGGAGCACTCCGGCGGGACCAGCATCGCCGTCGCGCTGATCGTCATCGGCGTCGTGGGCGGCGCCCTGGCCTTCACCCACCGGGATGCTCAGGAGACCGGCGGGGGGAAGTCCGGCGGGGAGGACGGGTCCTAGCGACGGCGCGCTCTCAGGGGCGGGCGACCTCGCGCAGCAGGTGCTGCCAGGCGGTGGTGACGGCGGCGAGGTCGAAGTGGGCCAGGGCGTGGGAGCGGGCCGCGGTCGCGTACGGGGTGCGGTCGGTGGTGAGCAGGGTGCGCAGGGCCCCGGCGAGGGCGGCCGGGTCGCCGGGCGGGACCAGCAGGCCGCCCTCGCCGGGGCGGACCACGTCCGCGACCCAGCCGACGTCGGTGGCGACGGCGGGGAGGGCGGCCAGGGCGGCCTCGATCAGGACGCCGGGCACGCCCTCCGAGTCGCTGGTGAGCAGCAGCACGTCGGCGGCCCGGTAGAGCGGGGCCGGGTCGCTCAGCGGGCCCAGCAGGTGGGTGCGCGGGCCGGGGGCGAGGGCGGCCCGCAGGGGGCCCTCGCCGGCCAGCGCGAGGTGGACGTCCGGGGGGAGCAGGGCGTGCGCGGCGAGGGCCAGGTCGGGGCGCTTCTCGGGGCTGAGCGCCCCGACCCAGGCGATCAGCGGGACGTCGGCGGGCAGGCCGAGTTCGGCGCGGGCGGCGGCCTTCGCGGCGGGGTCGGCGGCGGGCCGGAAGCGGTCGGCGGGGCGGGCGTTGGGGAGGGTGTGCAGGCGGCGGGCGGGCAGCCGGAAGCGGGTGCGCAGGACGTCCACGGCGTGCGGGGAGATCGCGGCGACGGCGGCGGCCCGGTGCAGGAGGGCGCCCACCCGCAGTCGGCGCAGCGGGTCGGCGGTCCAGTGCCGCGGGTCGCCGATGTTGACGTACACGAAGGGCGTGCGGGCGGCGAACAGGCCCAGCGCGCACGCCTGGAGGGTGGAGGAGCCGTGCGCGACGACCACGTCGGCGCGGGCCGCGAGCGCGCGCAGGGCGCGCAGGGTGGCGGGGTGGTGCCGGGAGGGGCCGAGCACGGGGACGGACGCGTCGGGGGCGGCGTCGGGGTGCGGGTGCAGGGCGGCCAGTTCGGAGGGCTGGCCGCGGCGCAGCAGTTCCCGGTGCAGGTCGCGGGCGAGGCGCTGGGCGCCGCGGGCCCTGGGGTCGGTGATGACGTGGAGTACCCGCGGGTCGGCCATGGCGCCGAGAGTAGCGGGGCGGGGGCGGGGCGGGAGGCGGGATGCGCATTCAGGGGCTCGGGAAGGACGGCGGGATGCGCATTCAGGGGCTCGGGAAGGACGGCGGGATGCGAAATCAGGGGCTCGGGAAGGACGGCGGGATGCGAAATCAGGGGCTCGGGGAACGGCGAGTCCGTGCTGCTGGTGGCCGGAGCCCACCGGAGTGTCCGTGCTGCTTCGGGCCGCCTGAACAGAACCCGAAGCAACGGCACGCACCGGCAGTGCACCCGCAGCAGACCCGTGCCCGCCGTTCCCCGGGCCCCTGATGGCGCGCCTCGCCGTTCTGCCCGGGCCCCTGGATACGCGTACTCCGGCCCCGGACACGCGTCCTGCGGGCCGCTGATTTCGCTTTCGGCGGACGGCGGGCGGGTCCGGCTGGGATGCTGATCCGCGGTTCAGGGGGTGGCCCGGCGAGGGGGTTGGCGCGGTGCGCGTGGTGTACGTGATCGACAGTGTGAGCCGGGTGGGCGGCGCGGAGCAGGGGCTGGTGGCGATGGCCCCGTTGCTGGTGCGGGCGGGCGTGGAGTTGCACGTGGCGTTCCTGAAGGAGTCGCCGGGCGGCTTCCAGGAGGAGTTGCGGGCGGCGGGCGCGCAGGTGCACCCGGTGCTGCGCGGGTCGCGGCGGGCGCGGGTGGGGGCGTTGCGGGCGGAGTTCCGGCGGCTGCGGCCGGACCTGGTGCACACGACGCTGTACGAGTCGGACGTGCTGGGCCGGTCGGCGGCGTTCGCGGCGCGGGTGCCGGTGGTGTCGAGCCTGGTGAACTCCGCGTACGGGCCGGAGCACCTGCACGCGCGGGGGTTGAGTCCGTGGAAGGTGCGGGCGGCGCAGGCGGTGGACGCGGTGACGGCGCAGGGGGTGCGGCGCTTCCACGCGTTGACGGAGCACGTGGCGGAGGTGATGGCGGCGCGGTTGCGGGTGGCGCGGGGGCGGATCGACGTGGTGCCGCGGGGGCGGGACCCGCTGCTGCTGGGGCGGGTGGGGGCCGAGCGGCGGGCCCGGGTGCGGGCGGGGCTGGGGCTGGGCGAGGAGGTGCCGGTGGTGCTGGCGGCGGCCCGCCAGCAGTACCAGAAGGGCCTGGACGTGCTGGTGTCGGCGTGGCCGCGGGTGCGGGAGGCGCGGCCGGACGCGGTGCTGCTGCTGGCGGGGAGCCGGGGGGCGGAGACCGGGCGGTTGGAGGAGTTGGCGGCGGCGACGGGGGGCGTGCGGTTCCTGGGGCCGCGGGACGACGTGTTCGACCTGATGGCGGCGGTGGAGGCGTTCGCGGTGCCCTCGCGCTGGGAGGGGCTGGGGAGCGCGGCGATGGAGGCGATGGGGGTGGGGGTGCCGCTGGTGTGCGCGGACGTCGCGGCGCTGCGGGAGACGGTGGGCGGTTCCGAGGAGTGCGCGCTGCTGGTGCCGCCGGAGCGGCCGGAGGCGTTGGCGGGGGCGCTGGTGCGGGTGCTGGAGGAGCGCGGGGAGGCGCTGGTGCGGGCGAAGGCGGCGCGGGCGCGCTTCCTGTCGGGGTACACGCTGGAGCGGGTGTCGGCGCGGATGGTGGAGTTCTACGGGCGCGCCCTGGCCTGACGCCGTGCGGGCGCGCACCGGCCCGTGCGGGCGCGCACCGGTCCGGCCCCGTACGGGCGGGCGGTGGCCGAACGGATCGGCGGCGGGCCGTCGCGCGTTTGATGACGCTGCGTCAGTTCGGGTGCGTGCGTCCGGAATCCGACCGGCGGCAGGTGTCAGTATGGCCAAAGTGCTTGCGCCGCAGGTCCGGGGCGGGAAGCATCGGTCGCAGGGGAGGGCCGTGGGGGCGGTCTGGACGTTCGCTTTTCCGCTAGCCGCTGCCGGGGGTGCATGCGGCCCGGCCGTACCGATGCACGCCGCCCGCAGGGGCGGGTGCGGCTGTTGGGGCGCGTGTGCACCGTGACGAGGCGAGGGGAACCAACCGGTGGAACCGGCAAATCTGTTCACCGTTCTGCGGCGGTACTGGCGGCTGCTGGCCGCCTGCACGGCGGCCGCCCTGGTCGTGGGTCTCCTGCTGACGCCGGCGGGCGACGCCGTGGACAACGGGAAGTGGCAGTGCAAGGTGGCGATCACGCCGGTCGCGGGCGCGGCCGACACCGTGCGCGCCGACCAGGTGCTGTCGTACGCCCAGGGGTCGGCGGTGACGACGGCGGCGGCGCAGAAGCTGCAGGTCAAGGACGTGGCGGCGCTGACCGCGCGGCGGACGGTGGCGGCGGAGTCGACGCAGATGCTGGTGTTCACCACCACGGGCCCGACCCAGGCGGACTGCGCGGGGCTGGCGCAGGCGCTGTCGGAGGCGACGATCACCGGCTACGCGCAGGAGTCGAAGAAGAGCGCCGACGAGTCGATCAAGCGGCTGCGGGCCCAGGCGGACGCCCAGCAGGCGCAGTTGGACGAGCTGCAGAAGGCGGTGAGCCGGGCCAACGCGAGCGATCAGGCCAAGCTGCAGCCGCAGTTGTCGACGGCGACGGCGGCGCTGACCAAGACCCTCGGGGCCATCGCCGACCTGCAGAACTACAGCCAGACCGACGCGATCCAGCAGTGGGGCTCGATCGACGCGAAGGAGCTGGGCGGCAGCCTGCTGTCCTCGCCCTCGCGCGGGGTGCGGCTGACGCTGGCGGTGGTGCTGGGCCTGTCGCTGGGCGTGGTGGCGGCCCTGATGCTGTCCCGGATGGACACCCGGCTGCGCTCCCGGGACGGCGCCGAGGAGGCGTTCAACCTGCCGGTGATCGGGGAGATCCCCCGGCTGTCGCGGCGGCTGCGGCGGCTGCGCGAGCCGCTGGTGACGGCCCGACCGGCGGATCCGGCGACCGAGGCGTTCCGTTCGCTGCGCTCGACGCTGCTGCTGACCGGCCCGGAGTCGCTGTCCGCGCAGTTGGGGCAGGGCGGCCTGGACCCGGACGACCGGCGGGTGCGGCGGGCGGTGGAACCGGCGCCGGTGGTGCTGGTGATGTCGGGGCGTTCGGGCGACGGGCGGACCACGACGGTGGCGAACCTGGCGGCGGCGCTGGGCGAGACGGGCCGTCACGTGCTGCTGCTGGACTGCGACTTCCGGCAGCCGGAGCTGAACGCCCACTTCGGGATGGACGAGGGCCCGGGCATGGCGGAGCTGCTGTCGGGCGAGCGGTTGAACGACCTGGCGGACCTGATCCGGCCGACCCGGGTGCCGAACGTGTCGCTGATCGCGGGCGGCCACGCCACCGCGTACCCGGCGGCGCTGGTGCTGCGCGCCGGGGAGGTGCTGGCGCTGGCCCGGCGGTACGCGGACGTGGTGCTGATCGACTCCTCGCCGCTGCTGAACGCGAACGACGCGTACGACCTGGTGCAGCACGCGGACGCGGTGCTGGTGGCGCTGATGGCGGGCAACGTCCGCCCGGAGGAGGCGGACCGGGTCGCGGAGCTGCTGGCCCGCACCGGGGTGCCGGTGGCGGGGGTGGCGCTGCTGGGGGCGGAGGTCGCCACCGGGCGGCGGCACCGCGGGCTGCGGCTGCCGGGGCGCCTGGGCGGCCGTCCGGCGCCGGAGCCCGCCCGGGCGGTGCTGCCGCGGCCGGTGGCCGCCGCGCCGGCCCGGCCGGAGCCGCGCCCCGAGCCGCGGCGGCCGGAACCGCGGCGGCCCGAGCACCAGCGGGCGGACGGCGGCCGTCGCGAGCCGGTGTACGGGGCCGGGGAGGACGCGGGCCGCCGGAGCGGGACGACGAGTTGGGGCCGCCGCCCGGCGGAGCTGCCGCCGGAGGAGCCGGTGGAGACGACCATGCAGCTGCGGCTGGGCGAGGAGCGGTGAGCGGGCCGCGGGCCAGGGTGCTCTGGCTGGCCAAGGGCCTGGGCCGGGGCGGTGCGGAACAGTTGCTGCTCAACTGCGTGCGCCACGCGGACCGTTCACGCTACGAGATCGAGGTGGCGTACGTGCTGCCGCACAAGGACGCGCTGGTCCCGGCGCTGGCGGCGGCGGGGGTGCCGGTGCACTGCCTGGGCGGCGCGCCGGGGCGGCGCTGGCCGCTGCGGCTGCGGGCGCTGCTGGCGGAGCGCCGCTACGACCTGGTGCACACCCACATGCCGGTGCCCGCGGTCGCGGCGCGGCTGCTGGCGCCGGGGCGGGGCGGGCCGCGGCTGGTGCACACCGAGCACAACCTGTGGGAGCGCTACCGGCTGCCGACCCGCTGGGCGAACGCGCTCACCTACGGGCGCAACGACGCGGTGGTGGCGGTGTCGCACGCGGTGGCGGACGGGATCGCGGCGGGCGTCCGGCGGCGCCGGGCGGACGGCTGGCTGACGGTGGTGCACCACGGGCCGGACCTGGGCGACGCCCCGGCGGGCCCGGCGGCGCGGCGCGCGGCGCGGGAGGAACTCGGGCTTCCCGAGGACGCGTTGGTGGTCGGCACGGTCGGCAACCTGACGGCGAAGAAGGACCAGGCCTCGCTGCTGGCGGCCTTCGCGCTACTGCGCGAGCGGGTGCCGGGGGCCCGGCTGGTGCTGGTCGGATCGGGCCCGCTGGAGGCCGAGTTGCGGTCCCGGGCGGGCGAGGGGGTGCTGTTCGCGGGCATGCGCGCGGACGTGCCCGCGCTGCTGCCGGGCTGGGACGTGTTCTGCCTCAGCTCGCGCCAGGAGGGCCTGCCGGTGGCGCTGATGGAGGCGATGGCCTCGGGCCTGCCCTCGGTGGTGACCCGGGTCGGCGGCATCCCGGAGATCGTGGACGACGGCGTGGAGGGCCGCCTGGTGGCACCCGGCGACCCGGCCGAACTGGCCGCGGCGCTGGGCGAGTTGGCCGATCCGGGCCTGCGGGAACGGATGGGCGCGGCGGCCCGCGAGCGGTCGAAGTCCTTCGACGTGGCGGGGGCGCAGCAGGCGGTGGAGCGGGTGTACGCGCGGGTCCTGGCGAACTGAACGGGTGGGGCGGAGCACGACGTGGGTGGCGAACTGACGTACCGCGGGCTGGAGTCGGGGGACGTTCCGGCGGTGCTGGAGCTGTTGACGGCCTCGCTGGCGGGCGGTCCGACCGGGCGGCGCAGTGCCGGTTTCTTCGACTGGAAGCACCGGGCGAACCCGTTCGGGTCGAGTCCGGGCCTGGTCGCGGTGGCGGCGGACGGGCGGGTGGTGGGGGTGCGGCTGTTCCTGCGCTGGTCCTGGCGCGGGGAGGGCGGCCGCGAGGTGCGGGCGGTGCGTCCGGTGGACACCGCGACGCACCCGGACTTCCGGGGGCGCGGGATCTTCCGCCGCCTGACCACCGAGCTGCTCGAACAGGTCTCCGGCGAGGCTGAGTTGGTGTTCAACACGCCGAACGGGAACAGCCTGCCGGGCTATCTGCGGATGGGCTGGCGGGAGTTGGGCCGCGTCCCGGTGGCGCTGCGGGTGGCCCGGCCGGTGTCCTTCGCCCGCGGGGCCCGGGCCGCGCTGGCCCGGCGGCCCGGGCCCTCGGGGCCACCGCGCTGCGAACTGCCGTCCGTCGCCGAGTGGTTGGCCGAACCGAGCAGCCGACGGGCAACCCAGCTGGCCGAGCTGCTGGCCGAGCGCGAGCGGGCGGACGCGGCCGAGACCCGGCTGCACACGGTGCGCACCGCCGACTACCTGGAGTGGCGGTACGGGGCGGCGCCGGGCCTGGACTACCGGGTGGTGACGGTCGAACGGGGCGGTGAGCTGGTCGGGTTGGCGTTCGGGCGGCCGCGGCGGCGCGGCCCGCTGGCCGAGTTCACGCTGGCCGAGCTGATCGTCCGCCCGGGCGACCGGGTCGCGGCGGCGCAGCTGCTGCGGCTGGCCGCGTCCTGCGGCTGCGACCACGCGGCCACCCACCTGGCCCCCGGCACCGAGGCGGCCGCGGCCGGGCTGCGGGCGGGCTGCGTGCGGGCGCCGCGCACCGGCATGGTGCTGGCCGCCCGCACCCCGACCGGCCCGCTGCCCCAGGAACGCACCCTCGCCGACTGGCGGTTCAGCCTCGGCGACCTGGAGGTCTTCTGATGGCGGTGCTGACCGCCGCGCGTCCCGCCCGTCGGCGCGCGCGCCCGCTGGCCCGGCTGTCCGGGGCGGTGCGGCGCGGCCGGCTGACCGCGCTGGCCTGGGCGCTGGTGCTGGGCTACGTGACGGTGTTCGTGCTGGCCATGGTGCACACCTCGTACGACACCTGGGGGGCGCTGCTGGTGGCGCCCGCGCTGATGGCGGTCGGGACGCCGATCCTGGCGCGGGTCGCGGCGGGCAACCCGGAGCGCGGGGTGTTCAAGCTGCTGATGGTGGCGATGGCGGCGAAGCTGGCCTGCGCCTTCCCGCGGTACCTGATGGCGTTCGTGCTGTACGGCGGCGCGGCGGACGCCAAGATGTACCACCAGCGGGGCTCCGAGCTGGCCCGTTACCTGACCACCGCCGACCTGTCCGCGGGCCTGCACTACGACCTGGGGATGAAGGTCGCGGGCACCGGTTTCGTGATCATCGTGACCGGGGTGGTGTACGCGGTGACCGGGCCGACCCTGGTCGGCGGGTTCCTGGTCTTCTCCTGGCTGGGCTTCTGGGGGCTGCTGTTCTTCTGGCGGGCGCTGCAGATCGCCTTCCCGGAGGCCGACTCGCGCCGCTACGCGAAGCTGGTGTTCTTCCTGCCCTCGCTGCTGTTCTGGCCGTCCAGCATCGGCAAGGACGCCTGGATGATGTTCTGCCTGGGCCTGACCACGTACGGGGTGGCGCGGCTGCTGGACCGGCGGTTCGGGGCGTTCGCCTGCATCGCGCTGGGGTCGCTGGGGACGGCGATGGTGCGGCCGCACGTGACGGTGCTGGCGGGCGCGGGCCTGAGCGTGGCGTACCTGCTGCGCAGGCGGCCGCAGCAGGTGTCGGCGCTGGGGCCGCTGCGGACGGTGCTGACGGCGGCGGTGCTGGGCGTGGGCGTGATGCTGATGCTGCAGCAGGTGTCGACCTTCTTCGGCACCAGCGGCACCGGCGGGGACGCGGTCAACCAGGTGCTGTCGGAGACCTCGCGGCGCACCTCGCAGGGCGACTCGGTGATCAACGCGGCGACCGCGGACGAACCGGCGCCCGCGTTCAGCCTGAACCCGGTGAAGCTGCCGGTGTCGGTGGTGAGCGTGCTGTTCCGGCCGTTCCCGTTCGAGGCGTCGAACCTCCAGAACCTGATCCAGTCGGTGGAGTGCTTCGCGCTGCTGGTGATGTTCGTGCGGGCCTGGCCGCAGTTGGCGCGCGTCCCGAAGCTGTTCGTGCAGCGCTCGTACGTGGCCTTCACCGTGGTGTACACGCTGCTGTTCTGCTGGGCGTTCTCGACCATCAACAACATGGGCATCCTGTCCCGCGAGCGGGTGCAGGTGCTGCCGCTGGTCCTGGTGCTGCTGGCGATCCCGCGGCCGGCCCCGGCCCGTTTGGCGCGCGGTCGCCGCCCGCCGCTGTGGCGGGTCCAGCCGGGCCAGTGGGGCGCCGCCCGCCAGGGCCCAGAGCCTCCGGTCGCCGTCGGCGCACCGGATCCGTCACGAACCCAGGGGGGCTCGACCTCATGACGACCGCTACCACGACCGCCACCGCGACCGACCGCAACCGCCCCGCCGTCCTCGGCGGCGCGCCCGCCTTCCCCGACGGCCTGCCGCTGACCCGCGTCCGGGTGCCCGACCGGGAGGGGCTGCTCGGGCGGCTGGCCGGGGTGCTGGACTCCGGGATGCTGACCAACGGGCCGACCGTGCGCCAACTGGAGGAGCAGGCAGCCGAGTTGATGCAGGTGCCGCACGTGGTGGCGGTGTCCAACTGCACGGCCGGGCTGATGCTGGTGCTGCAGGCCGCGGGGGTGGAGGGGCGGCGGCCGGTGCTGATGCCGGGCTTCACCTTCTCGGCGACCGCGCACGCCGCGCACTGGGCGGGCGGCAGCCCGCTGTTCGCGGAGGCCCGGGAGCAGGACATCACCCTGGACCCGGCCGACGCGGAGGCCCGGCTGAAGGCGGCCGACTCCCCCGCCGCGGTGATGGCCACCCACGTGTACGGCACGCCCTGCCAGGTCGAGGAGCTGCAGCGGATCGCCGACGCGGCGGGGGTGCCGCTGGTGTACGACGCGGCGCACGGCCTGGGGTCGAAGCGGCGCGGCGTGCCGGTGGGCAACTTCGGCCTGGCCGAGGTGTTCTCGATGAGCCCGACCAAGGTCGCGGTGGCGGGCGAGGGCGGTCTGGTCGCCACCCGGGACGCCGCGCTCGCCGAGACCCTGCGCACCGCCCGCGACTACGGCAACCCGGGCGACTACGACACCCTGTTCCCCGGCCTGAACGCCCGGATGAGCGAGCTGCACGCCGCGGTCGGCCTGACCTGGCTGGCGGGGCTGCCCGAGCGGGTCGCCCACCGCGGCGCGCTGGTCGCCGAGTTCGCCCGGGCCGCGGCGGGCGTGCCGGGCCTGCGCCTGGCCCTGCCGGAGGAGGGCGACACCTCGACCTTCAAGGACCTCACGCTGGTCCTGGACGCCGGGGCGTTCGGCCTGGACAACCGACAGCTGGCCGCGGCGCTGAAGGCGGAGGGCATCGACACCCGCCGCTACTTCTTCCCGCCCGTGCACCGGCAGAAGTCGTACGCCCACCTCGGGCAGGCGGAGGGGCTGCCGCGCACCGACCGGCTGGCGGCCTCGGTGCTGACCGTCCCGCTGTGGTCGCACATGGACGCGGCGACGGTGCGCCGGGTCGCCGACGCGGTGGTGCGTGTCCAGCCCTTCGCGGCGGAGGTCGCGGCCGCGCTCGGGCGCGTCTGAGCGATCCTCGCAAGGCGGTTCGGCCGTTAGTCGGATCAGGTGAACTCGGTTGGACCGCAGGGAGGTTGGACCGTCAGGATGGCCGTCATGTTCAAGGGATTCCGCAGTTTCCTGCTGCGCGGCAACGTCGTCGACCTCGCGGTCGGCATCGTCATCGGCGCGGCCTTCACCGCCGTCGTCACCGGTTTCGTGGCGGCCTTCCTGACCCCGCTGATCGGCATCGCCTCCGGCGCGGTCGGCGACTTCAGCAAGGAGTCGTTCACCGCTGCCGGGGTGACCTTCCCGTACGGCGCGTTCCTGCAGGCCCTGATCAGCTTCGTGCTGGTCGCGGCGGTGATCTACTTCGCCGTGGTGATGCCCGTCGGCAAGCTGCAGAACCGTTTCAACCCGGTCAAGGACACCCCGGTGGCCAAGGCCGACTGCCCCGAGTGCCTCAGCACCGTCCCGGCCGCGGCGACCCGCTGCGCGCACTGCACCAGCGAGTTGGCCGGGCGTCCGGGCTTCCCGGCCCAGTCCGCGGCCGCGGGCGCCCGCTGAGCACCCTCCCGCACCGCACCGGCCCGGACGGCTCCCGCCGTCCGGGCCGGACCCTTTTCGGCGGTCTGGACCACCGCGGGCTTAACGGAGCCTTTCCCGCGCCCGAGCGGGGGCTTTCGTTCCGCCCCCGGTGAGCGGGTGGTGCACGGACGATGGACCCGGGATGACCGAAACGAGGCCTCGCTTCGCCCGACTAAGTCCGACATTGTCCGATTTAAGCGAGCGAAGAGTCTGTAAACAGTTGAACTCCAGGCCGTTCCGCTCTCCTCAGCAGGCGTGTTGTGGGCTTACGGTATGCCCCATGACCTCGCCCCGCTCCTACGACGGAGTCGGCTACCCCTCTCCGTCCTTCTCCTCCGGCACGCCCATCTACGACAGCCTGGTCGCAGAGCGCGGCGTTCCGCAGATCGCACCCATCAACGTGCCCCCGGCCCTCCCGGCCTCCTCCTGGTCCTCCGCCTACGGCAGCGGTTTCGGCACCGGCTTCGACTCCCCGCAGTCGAACCTGCCCGCCCTGCCCCCCGCCCGCCTCGCGCTCGGCCCCGGCCCCGGCAGCGCCCCGGCCCCGACGCCGTACATCCCGACCCAGCCCGGGTACGCGAACGCGCCGGTCCCCCCGCAGCCCACCTACGCGGGCGCCCCGCAGGGCTTCCTGCCCGGCCAGCGCCCGGCCGCCCCGTTCCAGCCGCAGCCCGCGCAGGCGTACCAGGCCCCGCAGGCCCCGCAGGCCCCGCAGGCCCAGGCGGGCGGGTACGCCACCGCCCCGCAGAGCTTCGCGCCGTCCTTCCAGGCGCAGCAGTTCGGCGCCCAGCCCGTCCAGCAGCAGCAGTCGTTCGGCGACCAGTCGTTCGGCGGCAACACCCTGCGTCCGGCCGCGGCCCCGCAGCAGCACCCGCAGTACCGGCAGTACCCGCAGGCCGGCTGAGAACCCTCCGGGGGGGCAAGGTCACCACGCAACGACGCGTCAGTCACTCCCCACCGCCGCCCGCGGGCGGCTCCGCACCACCACGCATCCCCGCGTCCCGCCAGGGCCGCGGGGATGCGCGCACCCGGGCACCGGGCCCCGCACCACGGGCCGCCGCCCGCCTGGCAGGATGGACCGCATGCCGCGCCTCGCCTCGCTCCACCTGTACCCGGTCAAGTCGATGTACCGCCTCAGCCCGCCGTCCGCCGCCGTGCAGCCCTGGGGCCTGCTGGGCGACCGCCGCTGGATGCTGGTGGACGCCGACGGCACCGCCCTCACCCAGCGCGACGAGCCCGCGATCGGGCAGTTCCGCCCCGTCCCGTCCGCCGACGGCGCCGCGCTCACCCTGACCGGCCCGGACGGCGACGTCCACGTGCTGCCCGCGCCGACGCTCGCCGACGGCGCCCCGGAGACCACCGTCAGCGTCTTCGGCACGCGCTTCTCCGCCGTCGAGGCGGGCAAGGACACCACCGCCTGGCTGGCCGGGCGGCTGCCCGCGAAGCTCGGCGAGGTCCGCCTGGTGCACCTCGACCGCCCCGCCACCAGCCGCCCGATCAACCCGGAGTACGCCGGCCCGGACGAGACCGTCTCGATGGCCGACGGCTTCCCGCTGCTGCTGACCACCACCGCCTCGCTGGACGAGCTGAACGCCCGGATCGCCGACGACCACCCCGACGACCCGGCCAAGGGCGCGCCGCTGCCGATGGAGCGCTTCCGCCCCAACCTGGTGGTCTCCGGCACCGCCGCCTGGGCCGAGGACGGCTGGCGCCGCGTCCGGATCGGCGGCCTGGAGTTCCGGGTGGCCAAGCCGTGCGGGCGCTGCGTGGTCACCACCACCGACCAGGAGACCGGCGAGCGGCGCGGCCCCGAGCCGCTGCGGGCGCTGGGGCGCCACCACCGCTTCGGGCAGAAGCTGGTGTTCGGCCAGAACCTCGTCCCGGTCCGCGCCACCTCCGCCGAGGTGCTGGGGACGCTGTCGGTGGGCGACGAGGTGGAGGTGCTGGAGGAGGTCCCGGCGCCGCAGCCGGAGCGCCGCTGACCGTCCCACCTGCGGCGCCGTCAGCTCCGTGCACCCGGAACCACCCCCGGCCGCGCTCGTTGAACCGGGCGCCGGAGCAGGGCGTCGGTCCGGGGCGACGGTCCGCCGGGTCCGGTCAGCGGTCCGCCGGGTCCGCCCCGCGCGCTACGGTGGGGCGGTCGCGCAGCGTCTCGACGTAACCGACGTAACCGACGAAGGCGGGGATGACAGATCGTCATGGGTGAGCTCAGGGTCCGGGTCACGCAGGACAGCGCCTCGCGGTGGCGGCGGCGCGGCGGGGAGTACGCGACGCTCCGCGAGGCCCTGGAGGTCGCCGAGCCCGGTGACACCCTGACGGTCCGCGCGGGCACGTTCCGCGAGGCGGTGCTGGTCGACAAGCCGGTGACGCTGGTCGCCGAGCAGGGCCCCGGCAGCGTGCGGATCTCGCCCCCGGAGAGCGCGGTGCGCAGCGGAACGGCGCTGACCGTGACGGCCGCCGCCACCGTCCGCGGCCTGGTCGTGGACGGCTCGGACCGCTCCGCCCCCGCGGTGCTGCTGGCCGGGGCGGACGGCGCGGTGCTGGCCGACTGCCGGATCGAGGCGTCCTCCTCGGTGGGCGTGGAGCTGGCCGACGGCGCCCGCGCCCAACTGGTCGGCTGCACGGTGGAGAACCCGTCCGGCCTCGGGGTGCGGCTGCGCGCCCGGGCGCAGGCCGAGCTGCTGGACTGCGAGGTCGCCGCGGCCGGGCAGAGCGGGGTCGCGGTGCTGGGCGGCTCCCGGCTGCGCGCCGAGCGGCTGAAGGTGCGGCGGGCCGGCGGGGCGGGCGTCCTGCTGGCCGACCCGGGGACGCTGGTGGAGCTGATCGGCTGCGAGGTCTCCGAGGTCCGCGGCTCGGGCGTGCAGGCCGAGGCGCAGGCGGTGGGCCGGCTGACCGACTGCACGGTGCACCGGGTCTCCGGCAACGGCCTGAGCCTGGACACCGGCGCCGAACTGGAGCTCTCCTCCGGCCGGATCCACGACGTCCCGGAGAACGCCGCCGACCTGCGCGGCGGCGCGAGACTGACGCTGCGCCAGGTCACCGTGCACGGCTTCGGCCGGGGCGCGCTCTCGATCTGGGACGGCGGCACGAAGGTCGTCGCCGAGGGCTGCCGCTTCCACTCCGCGCAGGGCGACTACCCGGCGCTGTGGGTCAGCGACGGCGCCGCCCTGGAGCTGGCCGACTGCGCCCTGGACGACCTGCCCGACGCCCTGTTCGTCCTCGACCAGGGCTCCTCCGCGGCCGTCCGGGACTGCTCGTTCAGCGCGATCCGCTCCTCCGCGGTCTCGGTCAGCGGCGGCGCCAGCGCCGACCTGGCGCGCTGCCGGATCCAGGGCGCGGGCACCGGCCTGTGGTTCCGCGACCACGGCTCCGGCGGCCTGCTCACCGACTGCGAGATCGCGGACGTCGCGACCGGCGTGATCGTCACCAAGGGCGCCGACCCGGTGCTGCGCGAGTGCACGGTGCGCGGCGCGGGCGAGGCCGGGGTGTACGTGTCGGCGCAGGGCCGCGGCGAGTTCGAGGCGGTCCGGGTCTCGCAGGGCGGCGGCTTCGGCTTCCACGTGATCGACGGCTGCCGGACGAAGCTGGTGCGCTGCCGGGCCGAGCGCAACGCCCGGGCCGGTTTCGAGTTCTCCGAGCCCGGCCCGGTCGCCGAGGGCTGCACCTCCGACGACGCGGCGCCGCTGCCGCCGCTGGCGGCCGTCCCGGCGCCCGTCGTCCCGGCGCCCGCCCCCGCCCCGCGCGCCGCCGCCCCGTTGGCGACCCTGGTGCCCGCCGTGCAGACCACGGCGCCCGCCCCCGCCGCCCCCGTGATCGCCCCGATCCCGGACTGCCGCCCCGCGGAGGTGGCCCTGGCCGAACTCGACGCGCTGGTCGGCCTGGCCACCGTCAAGCAGGAGGTCCGCACCCTGATCGACCTGATCTCGGTCGGCCGGGCCCGCCAGCGCGCCGGGCTCAAGGCGCCCTCCCCGCGCCGCCACCTGGTCTTCACCGGCGCCCCCGGCACCGGCAAGACCACCGTCGCCCGGCTGTACGGCGAGATCCTCGCCTCGCTGGGTGTCCTGCAGCGCGGCCACCTGGTCGAGGTCGCCCGGCTCGACCTGGTCGGCGAGCACGTCGGCTCCACCGCGATCCGCACCGCCGCCGCCTTCGACCGGGCCCGCGGCGGCGTGCTGTTCATCGACGAGGCGTACGCGCTGGCCCCCGAGGACGCCGGCCGGGACTTCGGCCGCGAGGCGATCGACACCCTGGTCAAGCTGATGGAGGACCACCGCGACGAGGTCGTGGTCATCGTGGCGGGCTACACCGCCGAGATGGAGCGCTTCCTCGCCGCCAACCCCGGCCTGTCCTCCCGCTTCTCCCGCACCGTCACCTTCCCCGACTACACCGCCGACGAGCTCCTCGACATCGCCCGCGCCCAGGCCGCCGAACACGAGTACCGCCTCACCGAGGCCACCGAGGCCGCCCTGCTCGGCCACTTCACCGCCATCGACCGCAGCACCGGCTTCGGCAACGGCCGCACCGCCCGCCAGGTCTTCGAGACCATGGTCGAACGCCACGCCTCCCGGGTCGCCCACCTCCCCTCCCCCACCACCGAGGACCTCCAACTCCTCGTCCCCGCCGACCTGCCGGACAACTGAGCCGGGCTCGGACCAGGCGGCCGCCGCCGGCGGTCGCACGGACGGGCCGTGGTGCTCGACGCCCGCCATCTCCCCCTGTTTCACCGACGACCCGCGTGGGGACGACGGCATGTGACCTACTATCGGCCCCGCACCGCGGTGTCGGATGCCGCGCGTACGGGTGGGGGCGAGGAGTGCACGACGTGGAGCGCATCGAGTTGGCGGACGCCGTGGCGGCGATCCGCGAGGAACTCCTCCGGGGAGCCGTCCAGGGCGCGGACTCCGCGGTGAGGTTCGCCGTGGGCCCCGTCGAGCTGGAGTTCGAGGTCGAGCTGGCCAAGGAGGCTTCCGCCTCGGGCAAGGTCAAGGCGTGGGTGTTCGAAGCGGGCGTCGAGGGCGGCACCTCGCACCGTCGCACCCACCGGGTGAAGGTGACGCTCACTCCGCAGACCGGGACCGGCGAGGACTTCCTGATCGGCAGCCGCCGGCGCCGCCCCACCGCCCCGGGTGGATCCGCGGACCGCCACGACGGCTGAGTGACGGCCACGGCCGGACCGCGAGGAGGGGGACGTCGTGCAGCTCGAGCGGGTGGTGGCGGTCGAGGGTGAGGGATCGTCCGGCTCCGGATACCTGATCGCCTCGCGGTTGGTCCTCACCTCGGCCCACGTCGTCGCCCGGTCGGGCGCCGGAGCCGAGGTGTCGTCCCCCGTGGACAGCGCCGCGGCCGGGGAGTCCGCCCACCACCACGGCACCGTCGTGTGGTGCGGAACCCCCGGGGGGCCGGACGACGCGGCCCTCGTCGAGATCGACGATCCGGACTGGGAGGGACCCGCGGGCGGCGTCCGCTGGGGCCGCCTGGTCACCAACCGGCCCGTCGCCGACTGCGCGGCCTGGGGATTCCCGGACGTCGCACAGGGCGACGCCGGCCCCGCGGAGTCCTGGCAGCCGGTCGGCACCGTGAACCCCGGGGACATGCGGGTCGGCAACCGGTACGTCCTGACCGTCACCGGGGCGCCACCCGGATCGCCCGGCCCGGGCGCGTCCCCGTGGGCCGGCCACTCGGGCGCGGCCCTGTTCCACGGCGACCTGCTCATCGGTGTCGTCCAGCTCGACGCCAAGGGGTGGAACCACTCACGGCTGGTCGCCGTGCCCGTCCACCTCCTGCACGGCCACCGCGACCCCGGGTTCCGCCGCGTCCTCGCCGCGCACGGCGCCCTCGCCCCCGTCGAGGCCGCCGAATGGCAACACCTCACCGAACACGCCGACCAGTACGGCACCACCCCCGAACTGCCTTCGCCCAGCTGGCTGCTGCGACCCGAGCAGGAGGTCGTGGCGTTCCACGGCCGGGACGGCCTGCTCGACGAGTTGGAAACCTGGTGCGCGGCACCGGGCTTCGGAGCCTGGCTGCTCCACGCCCCCGGCGGGCAGGGCAAGACCCGACTCGCCCGCGAGCTCGCCACCCGGCGCGCGGCGACCGGGCAGAGCGTGCTGTGGCTCCGGGACTCGGTCGGGCCCCAGGACCTCGCAGCCCTGGCGGACGCCGTCACGCCCACGCTGCTCGTCCTGGACTACGCCGAACACCGGGTCGGCCAGCTGACCGCCCTGTGCGACGCGGCCGCCCGGCGCCGGAGCCGCGAAGGCTTCAAACTGCTGCTGCTCACCCGCAGCGCGGGCGACTGGTGGCAGCAGGCTGCGCGGGCCTCCGCCACCACAGGCCGCCTCCTGGAACTCGCCAGGGTCACCTCGCTGCCGCCGCTCGACCCCGACCCCTCCGACTGGACGTCGGCGTACCGACGGGCGGTCACGGCGTTCGGCGCGGCGCTGCCCCTGGTGCACGGCAGGGCGAACCTCACGGCCGGGCCCGACGGGGACCGCGACTGGCAGCGGAAGACGGCCGCGCTGTGCGAGGCCGCCCCGGAGCGGACCGCCCGGGCGCCCGGGCTGGCCAACGCCCTGACGCTCCAGATGACAGCCCTGGCAGACCTGCTGGACGCGGCGGGCCCGGCCGTCGCGCCGCACGGCACGGTCGGCGGCGGCCTCCCCGACGACGACTTCCCCGACGGCGTCGAGGACCGGCTGCTGGAGCACGAGGCCCGCTACTGGGCGAGTTCGGCAGTCGCCCACCGGCTCCCCGTGTCCTCTCCGAACACCCTGTCCGAAGCCCTCGCCGCCGCCTTCCTGCTCGGGGCGGCCGACCCGGCGCAGGCCGACGAGGTCCTCGGCCGAACCAGGGGGCTCGGGGACCAGAGCCACGACTGCCGGGACGCCGTACGGCTCTGGATCGCCCGTCTCTACCCGCCGAACGGCGACGGCCAGTGGGGCACGATGCTGCCCGACCGGCTCACCGAACGCTTCATCGGCCGCCGACTCCACGACCGCCTGACCGCCGGTGCTCCGTCCTTCGACGGCCTGGTCACCGGCGCCACGCCCGCCCAGGCCCACCGACTGGTCGCCCTGTGCACCCGGGCGGTGGCCCACCCGACGGCCCCGGACAGCATCCGCCGCGAAGTGGCCCGACTGTGCGCGGCGCACCCGGACCGACTCGGTCCGGCCACCGTCGCGACCGTGACCTGGGCAGAAGCCCCCGAACCCCTGCTCGCGGCGCTCACGATGCTGGTGGACGACCCCGACCTCACCCTGGAGGACCTGGTACGGCTCACGGGAGCACTGCCGTACTCCAGCACGCGGCTGGCCCCGGTCGCCCTGCGGCTGACCGAACGCCTGGTGGCGCGGCGGCGCGAACTCGTCCGCGAGGACCGCCCGACGCACGTGGCGGCCCTCTCCCTGGACCTGATCCGCCTCACCGACTGGTCGGCCGCCACGGGCCACCACGGCGAGGCGCTGGCCGCCGTCGAGGAGGCCGTAGGGCTGCAGCGCGAAGTCGCCGCCGACGGGGCGCACCGCCAGAGCCTCGCCGTCTACCTCGCGGGCCTGGCCGGGCGGCTGCGCGTGGTCGGCCGCTCCCGCGAGGCGCTGGCCGCCTCGGACGAGGCCGTGGCCGTCTTCCGCTCCCTGCCGCACGTCGAATCCGACGACCACCTCTTCGTCCTCGGGAACGTTCTGAGCTCCCAGGCCCTCAGCCTGCACGCCGAAGGCCGCCGCGCGGAGGCCGCCGCCACCGCCGAGGAGGCCACCGCCGTGTTCCGGGAGCTCGCCGACCGCGACCCCGACCGGTTCCTGCACAACCTGGCCAGTGCCCTGGCCGTCAACGCCACCTACCTGACGGAAACGGGACGGCACGCCGACGCCCTCGCCGCCTCCGAGACGTCGGTCGCCGCGCTCCGCACGCTCGCCGAGCGCAATCCCGACGCCCGCCTGCCCGCCTTCGCCACCGCACTGGCGGGCCTCGCACAACACCAACGGAATGCCGGCTTGTGGGACGAGGCGCTGGCCAGCGTCGAGCAAGCCGTCCGCATCGCCCGGGACCTTCTCGGCAGCAGCCGTGACACCCACCTCGCCATGCTCGTCGCGTGCCTCAACGACCGGGCCGTCCACCAGAGCGCGGTCGGGCGGCGCGCGGAGGGCCTCGCCAGCATCTCCGAGGCCGTCGGGCTGTGCCGGGAACTGGTCGACCGCGACCGCACCGCACACCTGCCGAGCCTTGCCGGCGCGCTGATCAACCTGGCCCTCTACCAGGGCGGAGCGCGCGTCGACGAGGAGGAGGCGCTCAGGAACGCCCGCGAGGCGGTCGAGATCTCCCGCGAACTCGTCGACCGCCATCGTGCCGCCCACCTGCCCTCCCTCGCCTTCAGTCTCAACGTCCTGGCCGGGGTGGAGGGTTGGTCCCGCCAGTACGCCAAGGCGGCGGCGACGGCCACGGAGTCCGTGGCGGCCTTCGACGAACTCGCCCTGCTCGTCCCCACCGGCTACCGGCCCAACCGCGCCCTCGCCCTGACCAACCTGGCCGTCCAGCAGGCCGCCGCAGGGCAGCGGGCGAACGCGACGACCACCGCCGACCGGGCCGTCCGTGCCTACCTGGACGCCCAGTTGCCCGACCTCGCCCTCGACGTGGCGGGGGCCCGACCGGTCGAACCCCTCGCCACCATCGAAGAAGCCGTCACCACCTACCTCGACACCCCGGCCCACCCCAGGGGGATCTACCAGGGCGCCTTCGAACTCTCGCACCGCGTCAAGGCGTGGTTGGCCGCCGCCCGATGAACGCCGAGCCGGCCGACCGCGCCGGCGTCAGGGTCGAGCCCGCGCTCAGACCAGGCGGCCGCCGCCGTCCACGTGCAGGACGGTGCCGGTGACGTACGGGTTGTCGATCGCGTGCAGGACGGCCTTGACCAGGTCGTCCGGGGTGCCGACCCGGCGGGCGGGGTTGCGGGCGGCGACGGCGCGCAGGAAGGCGTCCTTGTCGGCGCCCAGGCCGTCCCAGGAGCCGGTGTCGACGATGCCGGGGGAGATCGCGTTGACCCTCAGGGGGGCGATCTCGACGGCCAGGGCCCGGACGAGGAAGGCCAGGGCGCCGTTGGTGGTGGCCATCACGGTGCGGGCGGGGGCGGGACGCCAGGCGGCGACGCCGGAGAAGAAGGTGAACGAGCCGTCCTCGGCGGCCTGCGGGGCGAGGTGCTTGGCGAGCAGCAGCGGGCCGATCACCTTGGCGTCGAACGCCCGTCGCACGTCGGCGAGTCGCAGGTCGGCGAGCGGCCCGTTGGCGGGCAGCCCGGCGGTGGACACCAGGTGGTCGAAGCGGCCCAGCCGGGCGGCGAACGCCGCGATCGAGGACTCGTCGGTCAGGTCGACGGGCAGCACGGTGGACGGGCCGGACAGCTCGCCCGCCGTCCACTCCAGCTTGCGCGGGTCGGGACCCGCCAGCACCAACTCCGCCCCGGCGGCGGAGGCGGCGCGGGCCAGGTGGCGGCCGGTGCGGGACCCGGCGCCGATGACGGCCAGGCGGCGGCCGGAGAGCGGGACGGACGGCGGAACGGACACGTGGATCTCCTCCTTCGGCGGCCGGGGGTGTTCCCGGCCCGGAGACCACCCTGCGCCCACCTGCACCGATAGGTCCAAGGCCTGTTTTCGACCGGATCGATAAACTCCGTGCATGGCAACGCTCCGGCAGCTCGAGTACCTGGTCACCGTGGTCGACACCGGCTCCTTCACCCGGGCCGCCGGCCGACTGCACGTCACCCAGCCCGCCCTGTCCCACCAGGTCCGCGCCCTGGAGGGCGCGCTCGGCGGCCCGCTGCTGGAGCGCCTGCCGCGCGCCGTCCGGCTCACCCCGCTCGGCCGGGCCGTCCTCCCGCACGCCCGCGCCGTGCTGGCCGACGCCGGGCGCCTGCACGCGGCGGCCCGGCGCGCCACCGGCCTGGAGGAGGGCGAGTTGGAGGTCGCCGCCGTCCACTCGGTCGCGCTCGGCCTGCTGCCGCCGGTGCTCAGGGCCTGGCGGGCCCGCCACCCCGGGGTGCGGGTCCGGCTGCGCGAGTACCCGCACGAGGAGCTGCTGCGCGCCGCGACCGCCGCCGGGCGGGCCGACCTCGCGGTGGGCCCGCTGCTGGACGACTGGGAGGGTCCGGTACGGGAGTTGGGCGTCGAGGAGTTCGCCCTCGTGCTCCCCGCCGACGACCCGCTGGCCGCGGCCCCCGGCGGCGTCCTGCCGCTCGCCGCCCTCGCCGAGCGCGACTGGGTGCACTACGCCCCCGGGCACGGCCTGGCCGAAGTCCTGGACGCCGCCTGCGCCCGGGTCGGGTTCCTCCCCCGCGCGGCCGTCCGCACCGAGCAGACCTCCGCCGCCCCCGTCCTGGCCGCCGCCGGTCTCGGCCCCGCGCTCGTCCCCGCCACCGTCCTCCCGCCCGCCCTGGACGCCGCCGTCCTGCGCCCCGACCCCCCGGTCCGCCGCCCGCTCGCCGCCTACACCCGCAGCCGCCCCGACCGCCTCACCACCGCCTTCACCGACCTGCTCGCCGGGACGCTGCGCCTGTGAGGCACCGGACGCCGGGGCCCGGGGCCGGAGGTCAGAAGACCGCGGTGAAGGCGTCGATGCGGGGCTGGTCGAGGTCGGGGCGCAGGCGGCCGTTGCGGGCGAGGGTGACCATGCCGTGCAGGGCGGACCAGGCGAGTTCGGTGTAGCCGCCGGGGTCGTGGCCGGAGGCCTTGGCGCTGCGGGTGGCGGGTTCGGCGATGGCGGCGAAGGCGGCGTGCAGGGGGGCGGGGGCCTCGGGGGTGCCGAAGGGGAGGGTGCTGGGGAGGGTGAAGATCGCGTCGTAGAGGGCGGGGTTGGCCTCGGCGAAGGCGAGGTAGGCGCGGGCGACGGCGGCGAACGCCTCGCGCGGGTCGGTGACGTCCGCGGCGGCGGCGCGCAGCAGGGTGGCGAGTTCGGCGCAGCCCTCGACCGCGACGGCGGCGACGATGGCGTCCTTGCCGCTGAAGTGGCTGTACAGGACGGGCTGGCTGTACTCGATGCGCTCGGCGAGGCGGCGGGTGGTGACGGCGTCCCAGCCCTCGGCCTCGGCGAGTTCGCGGGCGGCCCGGACGATCAGCTGTTCGCGTTCGGCGCGTTCGCGCGCCCGGCGTTCCTTGATAGCCATGAACGGAATCCTAGCATCGCTAGACATCTGACGGACTGTCGGTCTAGCATCATTCTTGTCGCTAGCGCCGCTAACCAAGCGGCGGCGCAGACCACTTCGCGCCACTCACACCAGCAGGGGGAACCACCATGTCCGCGCTCACCACCACCGCCACCGCTCCGAAGGCCAGCGGCCGCCTGCGCGTCAACCTCGCCACCGTCTTCACGGTCCTGGTCGCGCTGGGCATCGGCTACGTCGGCGTCAGCTACCTGTTCGCCCCGGAACACACCGCCTCCGGCTTCGGCATGCCGGTGTGGCCGCGGGGCGAGGCCGCCGACTTCCTCACCGTCAAGGGCGTCCGGGACATCGTCTCCGGCCTCGTCCCGCTGGCCCTGCTGCTGACCGGCCACCGCCGGGCGCTCGGCTGGGCGCTGCTGGCCGAGTCGGTCACCCCGTTCGGCGACGCCACCACCATCCTGGTGCACCACGGCAGCACCGCGACGGCCTTCGGCGTCCACTTCGCCACCGCGGTCTTCGTGGTGGTCACCGCCGTCCTGCTGCTCACCGAGCGGAGCAGCAGGGCCAACTGACCGGCCCTCAGCCCTCCGCCCAGTCGCCGCCCGCGAGGAACTCCTCGAGGGCGGCGCGGTGCGGTCGGGGGTCGATCCGCTCGGCGGCCAGCCACCCGTCCGAGTAGTACTTGTCGAGGTACCGGTCGCCCGGGTCGCAGATCAGCGTGACGACGCTGCCGCTGCGGCCCTCGCGGCGCATCTCGGCGACGATCCGCAGGGCGCTCCACAGGCCCGTGCCGGTGGAGGCGCCGGCCTTCTTGCCGAGGACGTCGGCGAGCAGGTGGACGGCGGCGATCGAGGCCGCGTCGGGGACCTTCATCATCCGGTCGATCGCGCCGGGCACGAAGGAGGGCTCCATCCGGGGGCGGCCGATGCCCTCGATCCGGGAGCCGCTGGGGCAGCGCGCGTCGGGGTCGTGGTGCACCCAGCCCTCGAAGAAGCAGGAGTTCTCCGGGTCGGCGACGCAGATCCGGGTGTCGTACTGCATGTAGTGGACGTACCGGGCGATGGTCGCGGAGGTGCCGCCGGTGCCCGCGGTGGCGACGATCCAGGCGGGTTCGGGGTGGGGTTCCAGCTTCAGCTGGGCGAAGACCGACTCGGCGATGTTGTTGTTGCCGCGCCAGTCGGTGGCCCGCTCGGCGTAGGTGAACTGGTCCATGTAGTGGCCGCCGGTCTCGGCGGCGAGCGCGGCGGCCGCGGCGTAGACCTCGCCCGCGTTGTCGACCAGGTGACATCGCCCGCCGTGGAACTCGATCAGCTCGATCTTGGCGCGGCTGGTGCTGCGGGCCATCACGGCGACGAACGGGACGCCGATCAGCTGGGCGAAGTACGCCTCGGAGACGGCGGTGGAGCCGCTGGACGCCTCGATGACCGGGGCGCCGGGCCGGATCCAGCCGTTGCACAGCCCGTAAAGGAACAGCGAGCGGGCCAGCCGGTGCTTCAGGCTCCCGGTGGGGTGCGTCGACTCGTCCTTGAGGTACAGGTCGATGCCCCAGTCGGCGGGCAGCGGGAAGCGCAGCAGGTGGGTGTCGGCGGAGCGGTTGGCGTCGGCCTGCACCCGGCGGACGGCCTCCTTCAGCCAGGCCCGGTACTCGGGGTCGGTCCGATCCACGTCCTGGGTCTGATCGCTCATCGCGCCACTCTCCTCACCACCGCCGGTACGCCACCGAGTGTAACAGTCAACTACGATAAGTGACGGTTACGGTGGCCCCAGCTTCTTCTTATGCGTACGGGTGCGCACGGGTGGGGAAGCCGGGGCCGGCGGGGCGTCAGTCGCCCGCCACCGCCCGCAGGACGTCCAGCCTCGCCGCCCGCGCGGCGGGCCGCAGCCCGGCCAGCGCCCCGGCGGCCAGCCCGACCAGGGCGATCACGGCCAGCCGCCCGGCGGGCAGCGCGAAGGAGCCCGTCCCGGCGCCGTCGGAGGCCCGGGTGAGCGCCCAGCCGAGCAGCGCGCCGAGGACCAGCCCGCCCGCCGTGCCGAACGCGGCGACCAGCACCGACTCCCAGCGCACCATGGCCCGCAGCTGGGCCCGGGTCTGCCCGACGGCGCGCAGCAGGCCGAGTTCGCGGGTCCGCTCGTGGACGGCCAGGGTCAGCGTGTTGGCGATGCCGAGCAGCGCGATCAGCACGGCGAGCGCGAGCAGCGCGTAGACCACCGAGAGCATCATGTCGACGCCCGAGGCGGAGCTCTCCGCGTACTCGGCCCGGGTCTGCACCCGCGGGTTGCCGTACTCCGCGGCGATCCGCCCGATCGCGGCCCGGCCCTGCTCGATCGTGACCCCGGGCCGCAGGGCGACGGCGACCAGCGTGTCGGCGTCCTGGACGCGGTGCGGCTCCCAGGCCTGACGGCTGATCAGGTAGTCCCCGGCGACGCCGCCGCCCGCGTAGAGGGCGCGGACGGTGAAGGCGGCGGTGGTGTCGGTGAACCGCAGCCGCACGGTCGAGCCGACCCGCCAGCCGTGCGCCTCGGCCTCGGGACGGGAGACGGCCAGGCCGTCGGTGCCGAGGCCGGCGAGCGAGCCGTCGACCCGGCCGAGGTCGGTGACCTGCGCCAGCGCGAGCGGGTCGGCGACGCCCAACCGGGCGCCGTGGCCGTCGACCTGGGCGATGCCCCGGCCGAGGCCGACCGCGGTGCGGACCTCGGGGAGCGCGGCGACGGCGGGGGCGAGCTTCGGCGAGACGCCGCTGCCCCCGGCCCCGGTCGCGGGGGCGGTGACGGCGAGGTCGCCCGCGAAGGAGCGGGAGACGGTGTCGTCCAGGGTCGCCTTGACCGAGGCGCCGAACACGGTGAACAGGGTGACCACGGCGACGCCGACCATCAGCGCGGTCGCGGTGGCGGCCGTCCGCCCGGGGTTGCGGGCCGCGTTGCGGCGGGCCAGCGCGCCGGTGACGCCGCGCAGCCGGGGCAGCGGCGCGCCCAGCACCCGGACGGCGAGCACCGCGGCGACCGGCCCGAGCACGACCGTCCCGGCGAGCAGGCCCAGCGCCCCGCCGACGGTCAGCGCCAGCGAGGGGCCGCGGGTCGCCCCGAGGACGACGGCGGGCAGGGCGCCGACCACCAGCACCGTGCCGACCGCCTTCCGCACCAGGGCGCTCCGGCCCTGCGCCGAGGCGTCCACGGCGGTGTCGCGCAGGGCGGCGAGCGGGGCGGTGCGGGCGGCGCGCAGGGCGGGGGCCAGCGCGGACCCGGCGGCGACCAGGGTGCCGGTGAGCAGCGGCAGCAGGATCGTCGCGGGGTGCAGCACGGTGCCGCCGGTGGGCAGGGTGAACCCGATCGCGGCGAACAGCGCCTTCAGCCCGGCGGCGACGCCGAAGCCGCCGAGCAGGCCGAGCCCGGAGGCGAGCACGCCGATCGCGAGCGCCTCGCCGAGGGTGGTGCCGAGCACCTGGCCGCGGCCGGCGCCGAGGGCGCGCAGCAGGGCGTTCTCCCGGGTGCGCTGGGCGGTGACGATGGCGAAGGTGTTGTGGATGGTGAAGGTCGCGACCAGCAGGGCGACCCCGGCGAACACCAGCAGCAGGGTGGTGAACAGGCTCAGGAAGCGGCCGGAGACGTCGGCGGTGGACTGCGCGGTGGCGTCCGCGCCGGTCAGCGCCTCCACCCCGTCCGGCAGCAACGGGCCGATCTCGTCGACCAGTTGGCGCTGGCTGAGGGTGTCCGAGCGCAGCCGGACGGTGGAGACCTGCCCGGTGCCCCTGGGCGTCAGGTGGGCCTGGGCGTCGGCGAGGGTCAGCGCGGTGAAGGTGCTGGGGCCCATGCCGTCAGCGTCGGCGCCGAAGGTCGCGATGCCGACCACGGTGATCCGCACCGGGTCGGGGGTGCGCAGCACCGTGCTGTCGCCGACCTTCAGCCCGCCCGCCTTCGCCGCGCCCCGGTTGACCACCGCCTCGCCGGGCGCGGCGGGCGCGCGGCCCTCGGCGAGCCGGTACGGGTTGAGCTTCGGGTCGTCGATCCAGTTCCCGGCCAGGGTGGGCGGGCCCTGCCCGCCGACCGGCTTGCCGTCGGCGCCGATCAGCTGGCCCGCGCCCTGCACCGAGGGCTCGGCGGCGCTCACCCCGGGCGCCGAGCGCAGCTTCGCGGTCAGCGACTCCTCCAGCGGGGCCCGGACCCCGCCGGGGACGTTGGGCGCGTCCAGCACCCGGGCGCTGCGGACGACCGCGTCGGTGCCCGCGTTGGCGTCCGCGAACAGGGTGTCGAAGTTGGCCCGCAGGGTGTCGCCCAGCACCATCGTGCCGGTCAGGAACGCCACGCCCAGGACGATCGACAGCACGGTGCCGAACAGCCGGCGCCGGTGGGCGAGCAGCGAGCGCGCCCCGATCCGCACGCTCGCGTTCACCGGGCCGCCGCCTTGCCGCGGCGGCCGTCGAAGGCCTTCATCCGGTCCAGCACCCGGTCGGCGGTGGGCTGCCGCATGGTGTCGACCAGGCGGCCGTCGGCGAGGAACAGCACCGTGTCGGCGTACGCGGCGGCCGCCGGGTCGTGGGTGACCATCACCACCGACTGCCGCATGGTGTCCACCGCGGAGCGCAGCAGGCCCAGCACCTCGCCGCCGCTGCGGGAGTCCAGGTTGCCGGTCGGCTCGTCGGCGAACACCACCGCGGGGCGCCCCGCCAGCGCCCGGGCCACCGCGACGCGCTGCTGCTGGCCGCCGGAGAGCTGGCTCGGCCGGTGCCGCAGGCGGTCGCCGAGGCCGACCACGTCGATCAGCGCGTCCAGCCACTCCCGGTCGGGGGCGGCGCCGCCGAGGTCCAGCGGCAGGGTGATGTTCTCCCGGACGGTGAGCGTCGGCAGCAGGTTGAACGCCTGGAAGACGAACCCGATCCGCTCCCGGCGCAGCAGCGTCAACTCCCGGTCGCCCAGCCCGGACAGCTCGGTCTCCCCCAGCCAGGCCCGGCCGCCGCTCAGGGTGTCCAGGCCCGCCGCGCAGTGCATCAGGGTGGACTTGCCCGAACCGGACGGCCCCATCACGGCCGTGAACCGGGCCGCCGCGAACTCCACGCTGACGCCGTCCAGCGCCCGTACCCGGGTCTCCCCCGCGCCGTACTCCTTCACGGCCTCCTCGACCCGGGCCGCGGCCGTCACCGCTTCCCCCCGTCCGCGCGGTGCTCCTCGGTCAGGACGGCCCGGCGCTCCCGGTACTCCGCCGCGTCGATCTCCCCCTGCGCGTACCGCCGCCCCAGCACCGCCAGCGGAGCGTGCTCCCCGCCCCCGCCGCACCACCCGCGCCGCCGCCACCCGGCCCGCCGCAGCACCGTCACCACCAGCACCACCACCAGCAGCCAGAACACCGGGAACACCAGCACCCACGGCCCGGGCCCGTGCCATCCGTCGGCCAGCAACGCCACCATCACCGCTCATCCCCTTCGGTCGAGAACCCGGCTCCTCACCGGCCCCTCCACCGTCCCCCCGCGCCCCCGCCCGGCACGTCCCCCACCGGGCGGCACCCGCCCTACTCCCCCCGGAGCAGCCCCACCCGCACTACCCCAGCCACCCCGGCCGCACCAGCCCCGACTCGTAGGCCAGCACCACCAGTTGGGCCCGGTCGCGGGCGCCGAGCTTGACCATCGTCCGGCTGACGTGGGTCTTGGCCGTGAGGGGGCTGACCACCAGGCGGCGGGCGATGTCCTCGTTGGTGAGTCCGAGGCCGACCAGGGCGAGGACTTCGCGCTCGCGCTCGGTGAGGACGTCGAGGCGGGCGGTGGAGGGTTCCTTGGAGCGGGCGGCGAACTCGCCGATCAGGCGGCGGGTGACGCCCGGGGAGAGCAGGGCGTCGCCCGCGGCGGCGACCCGGACGGCGCGCAGCAGGTCGCCGGGTTCGGTGTCCTTGACCAGGAACCCGGCGGCGCCCGCCCGCAGCGCCTCGAAGACGTACTCGTCGAGCTCGAAGGTGGTGAGCACCACCACCCGGACGTCGGCGAGTTCCGGGTCGGCGCAGATCCGCCGGGTCGCGGCCAGGCCGTCCAGGCGGGGCATCCGGATGTCCATCAGCACCACGTCCGGCCGCAGTTCGCGGGCCAGCGCGAGGGCCCGTTCGCCGTCCTCGGCCTCGCCCACGGCCTGCAGGTCGGGCTGGGCGTCGATCAGGGCCCGGAACCCGGCCCGGACGAGGGTCTGGTCGTCGGCCAGCAGCACCCTGATCACGCCGTCCCCCCGGTCTCGGAGCCGTTACCCGCGCCGTTCCCCGCGCCGTTCTCCGCCAGCGGCAGCCGGGCCCGGACCCGCCAGCCGCCGGCCGCGTCCGGTCCGGCCTCGGCGCTGCCGCCGAGCGCGGCGGCGCGTTCGCGCATGCCGGTCAGTCCGCTGCCGCTGCCGCCCGCGTCGCCGCCGCCGGGCGGGCCGGGATCGGCGACGGTGACGGTGAGTCCGTCGCGGTCCCAGGCGAGTTCGACGGTGGCGGTGCGGGCGGTGGAGTGCCGCAGCACGTTGGTCAGCGCCTCCTGGACGATCCGGAACGCGGCCAGTTCCAGCCCCGCCCCCGCCCGGGCCGCCCGGCCGCGCCGTTCGACGGTGACCGCCAGCCCGGCGTGCCCGGCCTGTTCGACGAGTTCGTCGAGGCGTTCCAGCCCGGGGGCGGGGGTGCGGGGCGCGGTCGCGCCGGGACCGCGGAGGGTGCCCAGCACCTGGCGGACCTCGCCGAGCGCCTCCTTGCTGGTCGCCTTGATGGTGGTCAGGGCGTCGCGGGCCTGTTCGGGGCGGGCGTCCAGGAGTTCCAGGGCGACCCCGGCCTGCACGTGGATCAGCGAGATCGAGTGGGCCAGGATGTCGTGCAGTTCGCGGGCCATCCGCAGCCGCTCCTCGTCGTTGCGGCGGGCCCGGGCCTCCTCCTCGGCGGCCCGCACCGCGACGATCCGCTCCTGCCGGAACCTGGCCAGCTCCGCCCCGGCGAAGACCAGCAGCAGCCAGGCCGTGACGCCGAGCTCCTGCCAGCCCCGCGCGCCGTGGTCCGCGGCCCGCTGCCAGCCGTCCGGCAGCACGTAGCCCACCAGCAGGTGCACCAGGTAGAAGACCCCGGCGCTCAGCCACGCGGCCCGCCGGTGCCCGTGCCGCACCGCCCCGAAGAACGCCACCACCATCGCCAGGAACGACGGCCCGTACGGGTACCCGGCCCACAGGTACCCGGCGGTGACGGCCGTGACCGCCACCACCGTCGCCGCGGGCCACCTGCGCCGCAGCACCAGCAGCGCGGGCCCGACCAGCAGCAGCAGGTAGCCCCAGCCGTCCAGCGGCACCCGCCCGTCCTGGTGCCGCCCCGCCAGCGTCGTCCCCGCCACCTGCGCCACCGCCACCACCGCGGCCCCCGCCACCGGCCACCCGGCCTTCGCCGCCCGCACCCACGGTGGCACCCACAGCAGCCGCGATTCGCCCATACCCGAAGGCTAACCACACCCCCGCGCCCCACCATCGTCCCGCCGGAGCGGACACGCGTACTCCCCCCGGAGTACCGGCAAGGGCGGCGGGGCGCGCAATCAGGGGCTCGGAGGGCGCGCATTCAGGGGCTCGGGGAACGGCGAGTCCGAGCTGCTGCCGGTCGGAGCCCACCGAAGGTCCGTGCTGCTTCGGGCCGCCTGAACAGCACCCCTCGCGGAGCTACATCCGCACCGCCCGCCCCGTGACCCGGACCCGGCTGTCGCCCTCGGTGAGGTCGACGGTGAGGACCCCCGGACGCCCGAGGTCCTCGCCCTGGTGGAGGGTGAGGCGGGCGGTGGTGAGGCCGCGCAGCTCGCGGAGGTAGCCGCCGAAGGCGGCGGCGGCCGCGCCGGTGACGGGGTCCTCGACGATGCCGCCGACCGGGAAGGGGTCGCGGACGTGGTAGGTGGTGGCGTCCTGCTCCCAGACCAGTTGGAGGGTGGTCAGGTCGAGCCGCCGCATCAGCGCGGCGAGCGCGTCGAAGTCGTAGTCGAGGTCGGCGAGCCGGGCCCGGGTGGCGGCGGCGAGGACGAGGTGGCGGGCTCCGGCGTGGGCGATCCGGGGCGGGAGGCGGGGGTCGAGCTCCTCGGGGCGCCAGCGCAGGGCGGTCAGGGCCTCGGCGACGTCCTGCGGTTCGGCGTCCGCGACGGTGGCGGGGACGCTGGTGAGGGTGGCCCGGTAGCCGGTGGCGGCGTCACCCGTGACGGTGACGGGGACGGCCCCCGCCGGGGTGGTGAAGTGGAACTCGCCGGGGCCGTGCCGTTCGGCGAGGGCGACCGCGGCGGCGATGGTCGCGTGGCCGCAGAACGGGACTTCGGCGAGCGGGCTGAAGTAGCGGACGGCGTAGCCCCGCGGCCGGTCCGGGTCGGCGGTGAGGAAGGCGGTCTCGGAGTGTCCGAGCCGGGCGGCGAGGGCGAGTTGGCGGGCGTCGTCGAGCCCGGTGGCGTCCAGGACGACTCCGGCGGGATTGCCGCCCGCGGGGTCGGCGGTGAAGGCGGCGTACTCCAGCGGTTCGGCGCCGTGGGACGGTGCGGTGTGGGTCATGCCTGCTGAACGGACGGGCCCGGGGGCGGATTCCCGGGGCGCCCGCGAGCGGGGAGGGGAGCCCCGTGGAACGGACGTAAGGGGAGAAACGCTAGACTGCCGCATCCGGCTGGTACGGCATCTAGGAAAGAAAAACATGGCTGAGGCCCACCCGAAGGTCGTCGTGGTTGTTCCGACCTACAACGAACGGGAGAACCTGCCGATCCTGGTTGGCCGACTGGCCGACCTCGGCATGGAGAACCTCCACGTCCTGGTCGTCGACGACAACTCCCCGGACGGCACCGGCGAGGTCGCGGACAAGCTGGCGGCCGACTCGGACGGCACCGTCTCGGTACTGCACCGCACGGAGAAGGACGGCTTGGGCCGGGCGTACGTGGCGGGCATGTCGCGGGCGCTGGAGGACGGCGCCGACATCGTCGTGCAGATGGACGCCGACCTGTCGCACCCGCACACCGCCATCCCGGAGATGGTGGCGAAGCTGACCGACACCGACGCCTCGGTGGTGCTGGGCTCGCGCTACGTGCCGGGCGGGTCGACCGCCTCGGAGTGGCCGTGGCACCGCAAGGCGCTCTCGGCGTGGGCGAACTTCTACGTCAACGCGATCCTGCAGTTGAAGGTGAAGGACGCCACGGCCGGTTTCAAGGCGTGGGAGGCGCAGGCGCTGCGCGCGGTCGACCTGCCGTCGGTGCGGTCCAACGGCTACTCGTTCCAGGTGGAGATGAACTACCGCGTGGTCAAGCGCGGCATGCGGATCTCCGAGGTGCCGATCCGCTTCGAGGAGCGGGTCGAGGGCATGTCGAAGATGAGCCTGGGCGTGCAGTTGGAGTCGGCGGTCGCCCCCTGGAAGCTGCGCTTCGGCAAGGGCTGATCGCTCCACGGGCACGCCGGACGGCGCGGGTTGACGGTTCGTCACCCGCGCCGTTCCGCGTTCCCGGCACCGTTCCGCGTCCTCGGCGCCGCCCCCGAGCGGGTCAGGGCGCCGCGACGGCCTGCGGGTCGTCCAGGTAGGGCTCCCAGGCGAGTTCCGCGGCGCCGACCAGTCCGGCGTGCCCGACCTGGGCGGGGACGATCGGGATGCGGCCGCTGCGGCCCCACAGGCAGCGGTCGGCGACCACCGCGGCGAGGCGCTCGGGGGCGGCGGCGAGCAGGTCGAGGTGGAGGCCGCTGAGCACGATCCGGTCGGGGTTGAGGATGTTGACCAGTCCGGCGAGGCCGAGGCCGAGCCGGTCGACGACGTGGTCGAGGGCGTCGGCGGCGTCCGGGTCGTGGGCGAGGGCGCGGGCCTGCGGGAGCAGCGGGCGGTCGGGGTCGGGGCGGCGCTTCGCGGCGGCGAACAGCGCGTCGGTGTCGGTCTCGGCGTTGAGGCAGCCGCGGTTGCCGCAGGCGCAGGGGCGGCCGAGCGGGTCGACGGTGACGTGGCCGACCTCGAGGGCGAGGCCGGAGCTGCCGGTGTGCAGGCGGCCGTCGATGACCAGGGCGCCGCCGACGCCGCGGTGGCCGGAGGTGACCAGCAGCAGGTGGCGGGCGCCGCGTCCGGCGCCGTGCCGGTGTTCGGCGAGGGCGGCGAGGTTGGCGTCGTTGGCGACGGCGGTGGGCAGCGGGGTGCGGGCGCGCGGGCCGGGGTCGGTGCGGGCGACGGCGGCGGCGAACAGCGCGTCGACCGGGGTGCCGGGCGGCCAGGCGAAGTGCAGGGACGAGGGGACGGTGCCGTCGGGTTCGGTGACGGGGTTGGGCAGGGCGAGGGCGAAGCCGAGGACCCGCCGGCGGCTGTCGCGGGCGAGCCGGGCCCCGGCCTCGGCGACGGCGTCGAGCAGCGCGGTGGGCGAGGTGTCGGCGGGCAGCGGCAGGTGGACGGGGTCGTGGAGGCGTCCGCCGAGTCCGGCGAGGGTGACGGAGATGCCGTCGGCGTGCAGTTGGGCGGCGAGGACGGCGGGGCCGGGGTCGGCGAGGGCGAGCCGGTGCGAGGGGCGGCCGCGGCCGCCCCCGGCGGGACGGGAGTCGACGGTGATCAGGCCGAGCGCCTCCAGTTCGCCGGTGACGGCGCCCGCGGTGGCGCGGGTGACGTCGAGGGCGCCGGTGAGGGCGGAGCGGGTGGGGGCCTGTCCGGTGTGGACCAGGCGCAGGGCCGGTCCGAGCAGGGCGCGGCCGCGGTCGGGCGCGGCCCGCTTGGAGGCCCCCGGCTGCTGACGCGGAGTCTGGCCCGGATTCTGGCCGGGATTCGGGCTTGTCGGTGTGTGCGGCACTCCCCTATTCTGACTTTGTGCCGCTACTGAACAAAACAGAAGCCCGCTCCTCCCTCCTCTCCGCTGCCCCTACGAACCCTCCGTCCGGCCGCAGCTCCTCCTGGTCGGCGGCACGCCTCGCCCTCACCGCCTTCTTCACCGTCGACGGCTTCCTGTTCGCCTCCTGGGTGGTCCGGATCCCGGACGTCCGTGCCCAGGTCTCCGCCTCGCACAGCGCCCTGGGCCTGGCCCTGCTGTGCATTTCGGCCGGTGCGGTCGCCACCATGGCCCTGATCGGACGGCTGTGCCTGCGCTTCGGCTCGCGCCGGGTCACCACCGCCTCGGTCGCCGTGTTCGCGCTCGCCACGGCGCTGCCCGCGCACGCCCACTCGGTGCTCGCGCTCGGCGCGGTGCTGCTGCTGTTCGGCGCGGGGTACGGCGCGGCCAACGTGGCGATGAACAGCGCCGCGGTCGACCTGGTCGCCGAGCTGCGACGGCCCGTCATGCCGAGCTTCCACGCGGGCTACAGCCTCGGCGGCCTGCTCGGCGCCGCGGTCGGCGGCCTGCTCGCGGGCCGGATCAGCGCCGCCTGGTCCCTGGCCGCGGCCGCCGCGCTCGGCCTGGCCGTGACCGCCGTCGCGGGCGCCGCGCTGCTGCGCGCCCCGGCCGCGCTCCCCCGCCCCGCCGCCTCCGGCACCACCGCCGGAACCGCCACCGAAACCGCCACCGCCCGCCCGTCCGGGCACGCCCGACTGCTGGTGGTGCTGCTCGGCCTGATCGCCCTGTGCACCGCGTACGGCGAGGGCGCCCTGGCGGACTGGGCCACCCTGCACCTGACCGACGACGTGCACGCGAGCGCCTCGACGGCCGCCGCCGGGTACGCCTCCTTCGCCTTCGCGATGACGGCGGGCCGGCTCTCCGGCACCTGGCTCTCCGAGCGGCTCGGCCAGACCAGGGTGATGCTGCTGGGCGGCCTGGCCGCCTGCGCGGGCATGGCGACCGCGGCCCTGGCGCCGTCCGTGCCGCTGGCGCTGGTGGGCTTCGTCCTGGTCGGCCTCGGCCTGGCCAACGTCTTCCCGCTGGCGATCGCCCAGGCCGGTGCGGCCGCCGGGCCGCAGGGCGTGGCCACCGCCTCCACCCTCGGCTACGCGGGCATGCTGATCGGCCCGCCGGTGATCGGCTTCCTGGCCGACGCCCTCTCGCTGCCCGCCGCCCTGCTCACCGTCGCCGCCAGCTCCGCGCTGGCCGGCCTGCTCGCCCTCACCGTCCGCCGCCACCGCGCGGCCTGACCGCCCCTCCCGCCCGCGGAACGACGACGGCGGCCCGGACGCCCCACGCGTCCGGGCCGCCGTCCTGCCGCCCCGCCGCCCGCGGTCACGGACGGCGAGCCGTCACGGGCGGTACAGCTGGGTGATGACGAGCACCTTGTTCTGGGCGCCGAGCTTCACCTCGTACTGGTTGCCGAAGCAGCGGTACGGAGCGGCGGGCTCGGCGTGCTTCAGGCAGGCCTCCTGCACCTTCATGAAGGCGGTCAGGTCGACGCCCCTGGGCTTCAGGTCGTCGTCCAACAGGTAGCTCTTCACGGCGTTGTCGAACTCGTAGACCCGGGCTTCGCCCTGCGGCTCCCAGTAGCCGTCGTTGGGCACCTCGGGGCCGCAGACGAACGTGGTCGACTTGGCGCGCATCCAGATGTGCGTCGCGTAGGCGTTCTCGGTGGCCTCCAGCACCGTCGTGCCGTTGGCGGCCGCCGTGCAGTCGGCGGCGGGCTTGGTGGCCTTCCCGCTGGCCGCGGCGGTGGGCTTCCCCGCACTGGCGGGCGGCTTCGGGCTGGCGGACGGCTTCGGGCCGGCGGGCGCGGTGGCCGAACCGGTCGGGGCGGCGGTGGCGGTGGCGGCCGGGGCGGAGGCCGCGTCGGAACCGGAGCCGTCCGGGTCGCACGCGGTCAGGGAGAGTGCGGAGACGGCCAGGACGGCGGCCGCGGCGAGGCGGTTGGGACGCATGACGGGATTCCCCCCAGGGACTGGCGAACGGATGGACGGGGCGGACCGGGCTGTGTGCTCGTCGACGCCCCCGCGGCCCGACCTGCACTTCCGAGGTCCGTCGGACGGACGTCCTGTCCGGTCCGACAGAGCCCACCACGCCGGTCCGCCCCGCCCGGTTGCCCCGGTTGCGCAGCTGTGACGGTCGTTGCACCGACGCGACATCCGGCCGGTCCCGGCGGGCCGTCAGCCGCCGACCGCCGCCGTCCCGTTGACGCGCCACGGCTCGCCCTCCGCGGGGTCGAACCGGTCGGCCCACGCCCGGAGTTCCGCCGCGCTGCCCGTGCCGTCCGCGAGCCGGGCGACGGCGAGGGCGGGCGGCAGCGCGCCGCGCGCCAGCAGCTCCGCCCACTGCGCGCCCGTCAGCGCGAGGTAGCGCAGCCCGTCCAACTCCCGCAGCACGCCCAGGTCCTGGACCGCGCACCGCGACAGGTCCAGCCACCACAGCGCGGGCAGGGTGCGCAGCGGCGCGAGGTCGAGCGGGCCCGCGCAGGCCAGGTCGAGCGCGCCGAGCCGCGGGTGGCCGGCCAGTGCGGTCAGCCCGTCCCCCGCGGACAGCCCCGCCCGCAGGAACTCCACCGGAAGCGGGCGCAGCGTGGCGAGGCCGGTGACGGTGCGGGAGTGGACCCGGAGCACCCGCAGGCCGGGCGCGGCGGCGAGCGGTGCCAGGTCGAGCGGGCCCTCGTCGGCCCCGCCGTGGGCGGTCACCGCCAGCAGGGTGGGGGAGACGGCGGCGGGCAGGCCGGGGCCGAGGGCGGAGCGCTCGACGTCCCGCGGGCGGACGGATTCGGTGACCTCCAGGCTGGGCGGGTACTCGGGGTCGATCTCCTCGCCGTCCTCGGGGGCGTCCTCGATCTCGTAGGCGCCCCGGTCGATCAGGTCGATCCAGGCGGCGAGCAGCGAGGTGACGGAGTCGGCGACGTACAGCGGGCCGCCGTGGAAGTCCCGGCCGCTCTCGATGACCTGGCCGGGGCGGCCGTGCTCGGCCGGGGCGAGGTCGACCGCGTGGTGGTTGCCGTCGTCGGCGGTGGCGAAGGGGATCCAGCCGGGGTGGTTCAGGCAGCGGCGGACGGTGCCGAGCGGCCCGTTCTCGTCCATGGCGCAGGCCTCGTCCGGCCGGGTGTGGTCGGGGCGGTGCGGGTACCGCGCCCAGTCGGCGTGGGCCCGGACCACCTCGTCGAGCGGCAGCCAGCGCAGGTAGCCGAGCCACAGGCCGTTCGCCATGACGTCGCTGCCGTTCGCGACCCGGTAGAGCGCCCGCAGGTCGTCCGGCAGCCGGTGGCCGAGGCGGCGTTCGGCCTCCGCGATCTGCCCGGACGTCAGCGGCGGGCCCAACGGCCGCTCGTGGCCGGTCAGTTCGGCGACCCGACGCCGGTACTCGGCCAGCAGCGCGACGGCCCGCTCCGCGTCCCCGGCCGGGGGCAGGACGGAGCCGGGCTGGGCGGGGCCGGGGGCGGGAGGGACGTGGTCGGGGTCGAGGACCAGCAGGCGGCCCTCGGTGGCGCGGGGTTCCGGCGTCGCGGTGAGGGTGTACGGCCCGGCCGGGTCGTGCGCCAGGTGCAGCCGGGCGCGCGGCCAGCCGCGTTCGGCGGCGATCGCCGCGGCGAGGGCGTCGAGGCCCTCCGGGTCGGGCCGGAGGCCGTGCCGACCGCCGTCCGGCAGCGTCCACTCGCCGTACGCGCCGGGCCCGTGGCGGCTGTCGACCGTCTCCAGGCGCAGCTCCGTCCACCCCTCGGGGGCGCTGCGCGCCAGCCGGGCGAGGATCGTCCGCACGTCCCGTTCGAGCCGTTCCACCGTCGGGTTCCCTCCGTCGTCCGCGTACGGGGGGGATGGTCGCAGGCCGCGCCGACAGCGCTACGGCGCGGCGGGCCGTTCGTCCTCGCCGGGCAGGCGCAGGTCCCAGCCGACCAGGGCGCGGAGCTGTTCGGCGGTGACGCCGTCGGGGACGGGGCGGGGCGGGTCGTGGCGGATGGGGGGCTGCCAGCCCTGCTCGGGGTTCCAGGTGCGGACCTGGCGGGCGGGGGCCCCGGCCACCACGGCGTAGTCGGGGACCTCCCCGGCCACCACGGAGTTGGCGGCGACCACGACGTTGCGGCCGATCCGGGCGCCGGGGAGGATCACCGCGCCGGTGCCGATCCAGGAGCCCGCGCCGATCGAGACGGGCTCGTTGCGGGGCCACTGCTTGCCGATCGGCAGCTCGGTGTCGCGGTACTCGTGGGCCTGGTCGGTGATGTAGACGTCGGGGCCGGTCCACACGTCGTCGCCGAGCTCGATCCGCTGGTGGCCGACGATGTGGCTGCCGCGGCCGATGACGCAGCCGCCGCCGATCCGGACGATCGGCTCGGGGCCGAGGTCGAGCCCGGGCAGGAAGCCGGCCGACAGGGTGACGCGTTCGCCGATGATGGAGAACGGGCCGATGGTGATCCAGCGCTCGTTGAAGACGGTGCCGAGCGGAAAGGCCAGCTTGGTGCCGTCGCCGAGCTCCCCGAACCGGTACGGGCCGGGGTTGCGGTTGCTGACCGCCCCGGCGTCCTGGGCCCAGCGCCAGCCGCGGTGCACGGCGCGCCCGGCGGCCCGGCGCGCGCTCTCGCGGACCGGCCCGAGCAGCCTGCGGACGATCGACATGCGCTCACCGTAGCGGCCGGTGCGCCCCCGCGGCCCGCAACGGGACCAAACTCACACCGGCCGGTAACTTCCGCCGAAAGCCGAGGTCAGCCCGGCCGGAACCGGCCCGGCCGGGGCCGACGCGGCCGGGGCCACCGCCGCGGCGCTCAGCGCACCCAGCGCGGGGGCCGCTTGGCCAGGAAGGCCCGCATGCCCTCCTGCGCCTCCTCCGAGCCGAACAGCTTCGCCGACAGCGCGACCAGCTCCTCGCTGTGCCGGTCGAAGGACTCCCGGACGGCGGCGTTGGCGAGCAGCTTGGACTCGGCCAGGCCCTGCGGCGAGCAGAGCCGGACGGCGTCCAGGATCGTGCGCAGGGCGGCGGCGGAGTCGTCGGCGGCCTCGGTGACCAGGCCGATCCGGGCGGCCTCGGCGGAGTCGAAGGTCTCGCCGGTGAGGTAGTAGCGGGCGGCGGCGCGCGGGTCGAGCTTGGGGCGCAACGGCAGCGAGATGACGGCGGGGGCGAGGCCGAGCCGGGACTCGGTGAACGCGAAGGTGGCGTCGGGCCCGGCGACGGCGAGGTCGCAGGAGCCGACCAGGCCGAGCCCGCCGGCCCGGACGTGGCCGTCGACCAGGGCGACGACGGGCTTGGGGCAGTCGACGATCGCGCGCTGCAGGGCGACCAGGCCGCGCGGCCCGACGGTGGGGTCGTCGCCGGTGGCCTCGGAGAGGTCGGCGCCCGCGCAGAAGACCCGTCCAGTGTGGCCGAGGACGACGGCGCGCACCTCGGGGTCGGCGGCGGCGTCGGCGAGACCGGCGGTGAGTTCGGCCATCAGCCGGGTGGAGAGGGCGTTGCGGTTGTGCGGGGAGTCGAGTTCGAGGGTGGTGACGGCGTCGGCGGTGGTGGTGCGGACGAGGGGGGCTTCGAGGGTCATCGGGCCTGGCCTGCCTTCCGGCTGAGGGTGGGTCGGACGGGGCGTCGTCTGCACCCTGGCACACGGCGGCCCTACTGGCCAGTACCCGATCTTCCGGGCGGCGCGCTGCCGACCGCGCCGGGGGGAACTCCGTATACGCCCCCAACTCCCTTAAGGTCTAGACCTATTGACTGTTAACGGTCAAGGTCGCTTGAGTGCTGCCACCCCCTCGTTCCCCCCACCAGGAGTGGCCGCATGTCCCACCCCCGCACCACCCACCGACCGGCGCACCGCGCCCGCACCCGCTCCCGTCGCGGCAAGGTCGCCGCGCTGCTGACCGGCGCGCTGGCCGCGACCGGCCTGGCCGTCCTGGTGCCCGCCACCTCGACCGCCGCGACCGCCTGCACCACCCCGTACTCGGCGACCAAGGTCTACACCGGCGGCACGTCCGCCTCGTACAACGGGCACAACTGGAACGCCAAGTGGTGGACCCAGGGCGAGGCGCCCAGCACCGGCGGCTCCGGCGTCTGGGCCGACCAGGGCGCCTGCGGCGGCGGTGGCGGCACCAGCCCGAGCCCGAGCCCGACCGCCACCACCCCCAACCCGGGCGGGTTCGTGGTCTCCGAGGCGCAGTTCAACCAGATGTTCCCGAACCGGAACTCCTTCTACACGTACGCGGGCCTGGTCAACGCGCTGAGCGCCTACCCGGCGTTCGCGGGCACCGGTTCGGACACGGTGCGCAAGCAGGAGGCGGCGGCGTTCCTGGCCAACGTCAGCCACGAGACCGGCGGCCTGGTGTACGTCGTGGAGCAGAACACCGCCAACTACCCGCACTACTGCGACACCTCGCAGTCCTACGGCTGCCCGGCCGGGCAGGCCGCGTACTACGGCCGCGGGCCGATCCAGCTCAGCTGGAACTTCAACTACAAGGCGGCCGGGGACGCGCTGGGCATCGACCTGCTGCACAACCCGAACCTGGTGCAGACCGATCCGGCCGTCGCCTGGAAGACCGGCATCTGGTACTGGATGACCCAGAACGGCCCGGGCACCATGACCCCGCACAACGCCATGGTCAACGGCGCGGGCTTCGGCGAGACCATCCGCTCCATCAACGGCTCCCTCGAGTGCAACGGCGGCAACCCCGCCCAGGTGCAGAGCCGCGTCAACGCCTACACCAGCTTCACCGCGATCCTGGGCGTGCCCACCGGCTCCAACCTGAGCTGCTGACACCCCCGACAGCGCCGGCAGGGCCCCGACCGACCGCGCGTCGGCCGGGGCCCGCGCCGCTCAGCGCCGCACCAGCGCCGTCATCCCCCAGCCCGCGGCGGCGAACAGCGCGGCCAGCAGCGCCCAGCCGAGCAGGCCGTGCGCGAGCACCACCGAGGTCATCAGCACCGGGCCGAGCATCAGCGCGCCCGACATGCCGGTGTTGAACACGCCCTGGTAGGCGCCGTGCGCCTCGTCCTTCGCCAGGTCGTAGCTGAGCGCCCAGGCGCCCGCCTGGCTGTACACCTCGCCGAGCGCCTGGCAGGCCACGCCGCCCGCCACCAGCAGCGCCGCCGCCCAGCCCGGCAGCCCCGCGGCCAGGCCCAGCACCAGGCAGGAGGCGGCCACCAGCAGCGCTCCGCGGCGGAACACCAGGGCCGCGGCCCGCGGCCGCTCGGTGCCCCGGGTGGCCCGCACCTGCAGCACGATCACCAGCGCGGTGTTCACCAGCAGCCCGCCCGCGACCATCCAGCGCGGCGCGTCGGTGTCGCGCACCACCCACAGCGGCAGCCCGACCTCGATCATCACGAACTGCAGGGTGATCACCGCGTTCAGGCCGGTCACCGCGAGGAAGACCCGGTCGCGCAGCGCCGGGTTCGGCCCGGACGCGGCCCGCCCGGCCCGGTCGGCGGTGCGCGGCGCGACCGGCACCAGCAGCGCGTACAGCACCGCGATCGCCCCGTACGAGGCCGCGTCCACCAGCAGCGCCGTCAGGTAGGCGCCCCGGGTGTCCAGTTGCAGGACGGCCGCGGCGCCCAGGGTGCCCACCGAGATGCCGATGTTGGTGACCGAGCGCAGGTAGGCCCGGCCCGCCACCCGCCCGTCCACCGGCAGCACCTCGGCGAACAGCGCGCCGCGCACCGCCGCGCCGCCCCGGTCGGCGACCGCCACCAGGCAGGCCAGCAGCGCGAACGCCGCCAGCTCGTGCACCAGCACGTACGCGGCCGCGGCCACCGCCTGCAGGGCCAGCAGCGCGATCAGCACCGGCTTGGGCCCGTACCGGTCCGACAGCCGCCCGGCCGGGACGCCCGCCGCCACCCCGCACGCGCCCGCGACGGTCAGCACCAGGCCGACCGGGCCGACGCCGAAGCCCGCGATCCGGGTGAAGTACACCACCCCGAGCGTCATCCCGAGGCCGTTGCCGACGGTGTTGACCAGCGTGATCGCGGTCAGTCGGCGCAGCACCCGGTCCTCGGGGAGCAGCCGGGCGAGCCGGCTGCGGACACGGTCGGGGGCAGGGGGCGGCGGCACGGCCTGGTCGGCCGCGGGTGCGGTGGAGGTCATGCCCCGATCAGACCGGGCACGGAGCGTCCGTGGTATTGATTTAGCCCCGGCCTGAACCGTCGGGGCACGGGGACGGGGGGACGGCCGTGGTGCTGCGCTTCCGGCTGGGTCTGGCGGACCTGGCCGCGACCTACTTCGCCTGCTCGCCGCTGCAGGAGGCGGTGCTCAGCCTGCGGATGTGGACCCACCCGGGCCAGTACCCGCACGGCGCCGCGTTCGAGGCGATGCGCCCGGCGTTCGAGGCGCTGCCGCAGGCGCCGCTGCTGCGCGCCCTGGTGGCGAGCAACAAGTACGTGCCGGACTTCCTGACGCCCCGTCCGGCCGTGCCGTTCCCCGAGTTCCGCGCCGAGCTCGCCGTGGTCCGGGCCTTCGACCCGGCCCGGCTGGCCGACGAGCTCGCGGTGACCTTCCTCCCGCACGACCGGGCGCTGCCCCCGCTGCTGGCCGAGCGCGCCGACCGGCCCGCCGCCCTGGTCGCCGAGGTCGCCGACGCCCTGGACGCCTACTGGACGCACGTCCTGGAGCCCGGCTGGTGGCCGCGGGCCCGTTCGGTGCTGCACGCCGACATCGTGCACCGCTCCCGGATGCTGGCCGAGCGCGGCGCGGCCGGGCTGTTCGCCGACCTCGACCACCGGCTGCGCTGGTCGGACGGGGTGCTGACGATCGACCGCGACTGGGGCGACGGCGACCTCGACGTCGCCGTGGACCGGCGCGGCCTGGCCCTGCTGCCCACCTGCTTCGCCCGCGGCGCCCTCACCGCGATCGGCCCCGACCTCACCCCGTCCATCACCTACCTGGCCCGCGGCCAGGGCAACCTGTCCGGCCCGCCCGACCCGCCGCCCGCCCCGCACGCCCTGGAGCAGTTGCTCGGCCCGCCGAAGGCCCGGCTGCTCGCCCTGCTCCAGGAACCCGCCTCCACCACCGAACTGGCCCGCCGCCTGGGCGTCACCCCCGGCGCCGTCAGCCAGCACCTGGCCGTCCTGCACGCCACCCGCCTGGTCACCCGGGCCCGCCACGGCCGCCTGGTCCTGTACGCCCGCAGCCCGCTCGCCGACCGACTCCTGGGCCCCTGAGGTCTTTCGGCAGGCGATCCGAATGATCGTCAACTCCCCTGCGGTATAGACCTGTTGACGAGTTGGTCCAGTCCACCTACCCTCCAAGTACCGCTCCCGGCACCCCTGTACGGAATCCCCCACACCAGACAGGGAGTACCGATGCACGTCCGCTCCAGGCAATGGCTCAGGGCCCGCCTGCTGGCCCTGCTCGCCGCGCTCGCACTGCCGTTGGCCCTGCTCGCCGCCACGCCCGCGCACGCCGCGACCAGACTGACCGCCACCTTCACCGGCGACAACTACGGGTCCTGGTGGAAGGGCACCTTCGTGGTGAAGAACCCCAACGCCACCCCCGTCACCGGCTGGACGCTGGAGTTCGACCTGCCCCCGGGCGTCACCATGACGGGCACCTACAACGGCACCTCGACCACCACCGGCAGCCACGTGGTCGCCACCAACGCGTACTACAACGCGACGGTGCCCGCGAACGGCTCGACCGAGCCGTACAGCTTCTGGTTCATCGGCAACGGACCGATCACCGCCCCGCTCAACTGCCGCGTCAACGGCGACAAGTGCGACGGCACCCCGGACGTGCCGCCCACCGCGCCCGGCGCGCCGACCCTGGTCGACGCGACCGCGCACACCCTCTCGCTGAGCTGGACGGCCGCGTCCAAGGGCGACTTCCCGGTCGCCTCGTACGACGTGCTCAACGGCTCGGTGGTGCTCGGCTCGGCCACCGGCACCTCCACCACGCTGACCGGCCTGACCCCGGCCACCACGTACGGCCTGACCGTCCGGGCCAAGGACACCCGCGGCAACACCGGCCCGGTCAGCGCCGTGCTGAGCGCCGCCACCGTCGACCCGGCCAGCGACACCGTGCCGCCCACCGCACCCGGCAACCTGCGCTCCACCGGCGTCACCAGCACCGGCGTCTCGCTGGTCTGGGACGCCGCGACCGACAACAAGCGGGTCGCCGCGTACGACGTCTACCAGGGCGGCACCCTGGTGCAGACCGTCACCACCACCTCCGCCACCGTCGGCCAGCTCTCCCCCGCCACGTCGTACGCCTTCACCGTGAAGGCCCGGGACGCCGCCGACAACGACTCCCCCGCCTCCAACGCGCTGAACGTCACCACCGGCGACCTGGCCGGGCCCGGCAAGTACTCCCGGGTCGGCTACTTCGTGCAGTGGGGCATCTACGGCCGCCAGTACTTCGTCAAGAACCTCGACACCTCCGGCAGCGCCGCCAAGCTCGACGTGATCAACTACGCCTTCGAGAACATCGACCCGGTCAACCTGACCTGCCTGGCGGGCGTCACCAAGGGCACCACCGCCAACCCGCAGGACCCGGACCAGGGCACCGGCGCCGGTGACGCCGACGCCGACTACGCCCGCCCGATGAGCGCCGCCCAGTCCGTGGACGGCGTCGCCGACGACGGCTGGTCGCCGCTGCGCGGCAACCTCAACCAGCTCAGGAAGCTCAAGGCGAAGTACCCGAACCTCAAGGTCGTGGTCTCGCTCGGCGGCTGGACGTACTCCAAGTACTTCTCGGACGCGGCCGCCACCGACGCCTCCCGCAAGAAGCTGGTCTCCTCCTGCATCGACATCTGGATCAAGGGCAACCTGCCCGCCTACAACGGCGCGGGCGGTCCCGGCACCGGCGCCGGGATCTTCGACGGCATCGACCTCGACTGGGAGTGGCCCGGCTCGCCCGACGGCCACGCCGGCAACCACTACTCCGCGAACGACAAGCAGAACCTGACCCTGCTGCTGGCCGAGTTCCGCCGCCAGCTCGACGCCCTCGGCGGCCCGCACAAGCTGCTCACCGCCTTCACCCCCGCCGACCCGGCCAAGATCGGCCAGGGCTGGGACCTCTCGCAGATCTTCCGCTCCCTGGACATCGCCAACGTGCAGGGCTACGACTTCCACGGCTCCGGCAGCGACAACTCGTGGGAGCCGAACCGGACCGGCCAGCAGGCCAACCTGCACACCGACCCGGCCGACCCGTACCCGTTCCACTTCTCGATCGAGAACGCCGTCCAGACCTACCTCGACGCCGGGGTCAACCCGCGCAAGCTCACCATCGGCTTCCCGTTCTACGGCCGCGGCTGGCAGAACGTCACCGACGGCGGCGCGCACGGCGCCTGGCAGGCCGCGGGCGGCGCCGCACCCGGCCAGTTCGCCGAGGAGGCCGGGACGCGCGGCTACCAGAACCTGATCACCTCGGTGCCCAACCTGACCGTCTACCACGACCCGGTCTCGGTCTCCACCTACGGCTACACCGGCAACGGCGGCCAGTGGTGGACCTTCGACGACGCCTGGTCGATCGGCCAGAAGACCGCCTGGCTCAAGTCGAAGAACCTGCTGGGCGCGATGGTCTGGGAGATGTCGGGCGACACCCCGTCCGGCACCCTGATGAACGCCCTGGACGCGGGCCTGAAGTAACCCCGGCCGCCGGGCGCGGGGAGCCCCCCGGATCCCAACCCCCGCGCCCGGCCCGCGCCCCCGGCGCGCAGCGGCCCGCCCGGAGAGGTCTCCCCTCCCCGGGCGGGCCCACCGCGCCGGACGGCCCTACCGCCCGGCGACCGAGGCCAGCTTGCGCGCCGCCCGGTGGTCGCGCATCAGCTGCGCGAAGGTGGTGTGCCCCTGGGTGGTCCGGGCGAACGCCCGCCAGGCCGGGGTGATCACCGACACCGCCAGGTGGAACAGGTACGGGCGCTTCTCGAACGAGGCCAGCATGACCTTGCCCGCCCGCATCTCCACCCCCAGCCCGGCCTTGATCGCGAACGCGTAGTTCAGCGCCTGCCGCCGCACGTCCGCCGCGCCGCCCGCCTCGGCCACCTGCACCGCCCACTCCCCGGCCAGCCGACCCGAGCGCAGCGCGTACGAGATGCCCTCCCTGGTCCACGGCTCCAGCAGCCCGGCCGCGTCGCCCGCGACCAGCACCCGGCCGCGCGACAACGGCGAGTCCTCGGCCCGGCAGCGGGTCAGGTGCCCGGACTCCACCAGCGGCTCGAACCCGGACAGGCCCAGGCGCCGGATGTACGCCGCCAGGTACTCCTTGGTCCTCTCGCCCTCGCCGCGGGCCGAGATCACGCCGACCGTCAGCGTCCCCGAGTCGGTCTTCGGGAACACCCAGCCGTAACTGCCCGGCAGCGGCCCCCAGTCCAGGTGGATCCGGCCCGCCCAGGCCCGCGACACCGACTCGGGGACGGGGATCTCCGCCTCCAGGCCCAGGTCGATCTGGTCGAAGCTGACGCCGACGTGCCGCCCGATCCGGCTGGCCGAGCCGTCCGCGCCGACCACCGCCCGCGCCTCCACCTTCCGGCCGTCCGCCAGCGTCACGAACACCGTCCGGCTGTCGCCGCCCCGCTGCTCCACGCCGGTCGCGGTCACGCCCGTCACCAGCACCGCGCCGGCCTGCTCGGCCGCCTGCACCAGGCGCAGGTCGAACTCGTCCCGGTTGACCACGCCGAACAGCATCCGCTTCGAGCGCCGGGTGCGCGTCCACTTCCCGTTCAGCGCGAAGGTCACCGCCGAGATGCGGTCCTGCAGCGGCAGTTTGAAGTCCTCCGGCAGCGAGTCCCGGGAGGGGCCGATGATGCCGCCGCCGCAGGTCTTGTACCGGGGGTGCTCGGCCTTGTCGAGCAGCAGCACCCGCCGACCGCGGGAGGCCGCCGCGTACGCCGCCGAGGAGCCCGCCGGGCCCGCGCCGACCACCACGACGTCCCACACGCCGTCGATCGGCGCCGCCGACCCGTCGTCCCGCACGTCCTGCACGTCCCGCACGTCCTGCACGTCCTGCGGGTCGGTGCCCGCGAACTCCTCCGACGCCACGTCACCGGTGTCGTCGGCGAGGGCCTGTTCCTGGGTGCTACCGGTGTCAGTCACGGTCGCCCATCCTAATCTGCCCGCCCTCCGCCGCGGCCCTCCCCCGCCCCGCGGCACCGGCCTCCTCCTTCCCAGGTCAAGCCCTTGCCAAGGCCGCCCCGAACCGATTCAGTGACCCCATGCCCCACATCGCGCTCCCCAACGACGACCCCGGCATCCGGGGCCTGCTCGCCGCCAAGCCCGCCTCCGGCCTGCGCCTGAGCGAACTCGCCGAACAACTCCTGCGCGGCGACTCCCCATTGGGCGTCGGCGAACGCGAACTCATCGCCGCCTACGTCTCCTCCCTCAACCGCACCCGCTACTGCGCCGGAGCCCACGGCGCCACCGCCGCGCACCGCCTCGACGGCGACTTCGCCCTCGTCGAGGCCGTCCAGACCGACCTCGACACCGCCCCCGTCAGCGACCTGCTGCGCGCCCTGCTCCGGCTCGCCGCCAAGGTCGCCGACAGCGGGCTGTCCGTCACCCCCGGGGACGTCGCCGCCGCGAAGGCCGCCGGAGCCGACGACGAGACGATCCACGACACCGTCCTGATCGCCGCCGCCTTCTGCATGTACAACCGCTACGTCGACGGCCTCGCCGCCCTCACCCCCGACGACCCCGCCGCCTACCGCGCCATCGGCGCCCACCTCGCCACCAACGGCTACCTCTAGCGGAGCGCCCTTTCAAGAGCCCCATCAGGGGCTCGGGGAACGGCGAGTCCGTGCTGCTGGCGGCCGGAGCCCATCGAAGGTCCGTGCTGCTTCGGGCCGCCTGAACAGCACCCGATGCAGCGCCGCCCCCACCGCCAGCCCCGCACCCGCCCCGAAGCAGGCCTCGTCGACGAATCCGCGCTCGCGGCGCCGCACCCGCTCCACCGCCCCCGCCAGCGCCGCCGCGGCCAGCACCGCGGCGGTGGGGCGCCGGATCTCCCGCCAGGGTCCGGCGTGGCGCGCGAGCACGGCCAGGCCCGCCAGCGACGTCCCGTACTGCAGGGCGGTGCACAGCGGGACGCCGCCGACCTCCCGCTCCAGGACGGGCAGCGCGCGGACGCCGGCCCGGCCGCGGTGGGTGAAGGAGTCCCACACCAGGTGGGTGGCCGCGCCCGCGGCCACCGCCCCGGCGGCCCAGCCGAGTTCGGCGGCCGTCGGCCGCCCGGCGGGCACCACCGCGTTCCACCGCCCCGGCACCGCCGCCCGCAGCGGCTCGCGCCACAGCCCGTACCAGCCCGCGACCAGCCCCGCCCCCACCACCACGTCGACCGTCGGCGCCGCCCACCACCGGTGCGTCACCCCGCCGTGCCGGTAGGCCCCCCGGACGAGCGACTCCGCGAAGAACGGCACGTCGGGCGCCATCGCCCCGGCCACCAACCCGGCGGCGACCAGCGCCCCCTTGCCCCGTGCGGCCCGCAACCCGGGCAGGACGGCGGCGGCATGACTCGCGGTGAACGGCATCCCCCCATCCTGCCCGCCCGCGCCCCCGCCTGCTCACGAACACCGCGCCACCGCCGCCCGGCGCCCGGCGCCCGCCGCCCGCCCGCCGACCCCGAAGCCGTCCCCGTCCGCTGCCCGCGCCCCGCCCGCAGGGCGCTCTCAGTGGGCCGGGGCCACCCCGGTCGCCGCGGGCCGCCCGCCCTCCAGATAGCGCAGTTCGCCGACCGCCCGGGCCTCCAGGGCGGCGGCCAGCCGTCGCATCCGCCCGGCGGGCAGCATCTCCGCCGCCTCCCGGAGGGTGGCGAAGTGCCAGTCGCGCAGTTCTCCGGCGGGCAGCCGCAGCCTCAGCACCTGGGAGGGCCCGAGCCGTCCGCCGTCGTAGACCAGGCGCAGGCCGCCGCGGCCGCGGCCCGCGCCCGACTCCCAGTCGACGGCGAGCAGCCGCAGTTCCTCGGGCCGCAGCCGCAGACCGAGTTCCTCGGCGACCTCGCGGACGCCCGCCGCGGTGGGCGACTCGCCGGACTCGACGACGCCGCCGGGGAACTCCCAGTGCGGTTTGTAGGCGGGGTCGACCAGCAGGACGCGGTCCCGGTCGTCGAAGAGCAGCACGGCCGCGGCGACGGTGTCCCCGTCGCCGCCCTCGCTGCGCACGATGGGGCAGCGGGCGGCACCGGTGCGCAGCAGGTCGGCGATGCGTTCGGCGGTCTGCCGGGGGGTCAGGACGCCGTTGTCGACCATCCGGGCGTCCGCGGCGAGCCAGCCGCGGGCGGTGAGGTAGGCGGGGAGGGCCTCGCGGGCGCGGCGGCGGAGCGCGGCGGTGGCCTCGGGGTCGCCGGGGACGTCCTCGCGGGTGGCGATCCGGGCCCGCAGAATCGTTTCGACGGGGTCGAGCACGACGTGGTGGACGGGGATGCCGCGCCCGGCCAGCGAGCCGAAGATCTCGTCGCGGTGCTCCTGGCGCAGCAGCGTGGCGGGGACGAGGACCGGGCCGTCGGCCTCGGCGGCGAGCGCGGCGGCGCTCTCGGCGGTCAGCCGTCGCCAGGCGGCGGACTCCGGGAAGCCGCCGCCCACCGCCCCCGCGGCCCGCAGAACGGGGCCCAGGGTGTCCGGGTCGAACAGCAGGCTCCCCGGCAGCAGTCGGACCAACTCCCGGCAGGCGCTCGTCTTGCCCGCCCCGAACGCCCCATTGACCCAGACGATCACAGCATCCCCTGCCCCTCCTCGGCGGCCCGGCCGTGCACCGGGCAGCGCGGGGCACCGGCCCCCGCGCCATCCCCAGTGGTACCCATTCCCCGCCCTCCTGAAAGGGCGCGTCGGGGGGCGGGTTGCACCCCGGGGCGCGGGCCGACGCACGCGCCGGGTCACGCGCCGGGTTGCGCGCCGCCGTCCAGCAGCTGCTTCTTCAGCACCTTGCCCATCGCGTTGCGCGGCAGGTCGTCGACCAGCACCACCCGCCGGGGCCGTTTGTGGACGGAGAGCCGCCGCGCCACGAAGTCGACCAGCTCCCGCTCCCCGACGCCGCCGACCCCGCCGTCGGCCGCCACCACGTACGCGACCACGGCCTGCCCGAGGTCCGGGTCGGGGGCGCCGACCACGGCCGCGTCGGCGACGCCGGGGTGGTCGCGCAGCGCGGCCTCGACCTCGCCCGCGCCGATCCGGTAGCCGCCGCTCTTGATCAGGTCGACGGAGGCGCGGCCGACGATCCGGTGGAAGCCGTCGGGCTCGATGACGGCGACGTCGCCGGTGCGGAACCAGCCGTCCGCGGTCCGGGCGGCGGCGGTGGCCTCGGGGCGGCCGAGGTAGCCGTCGAACAGGGTCGGCCCCTGGAGCTGCAGTTCGCCGACGCTCTCGCCGTCGGCGGGCACCTGCTGCCCGTCCTCGCCGACCAGCCGGGTGCGCACGCCGGGCAGCGGCACGCCGACCGCGCCGGGGCGGCGTTCGCCGTCGGCCCGGGTGGCGACGGTGATCAGCGTCTCGGTCATGCCGTACCGCTCGGCGGGGGCCTGCCCGGTGAGCTCCCGCAGCCGTTCGAAGACCGGGACGGGCAGCGGGGCGCTGCCGGAGACCAGCAGCCGGGCGGCGGCCAGTTCGCGGGCGGCGGCGGGGTCGGCGGCGATCCGCGACCAGACGGTGGGGACGCCGAAGTACAGGCTGCCGCGGGCGGCCGCGTACCCGGCGGGAGTGGGCCGCCCGGTGTGGACGAGGCGGCTGCCGGTGCGCAGCGCGCCGAGCACGCCGAGCACCAGGCCGTGCACGTGGAACAGCGGCAGGCCGTGGACGAGGGTATCGCCGGCGTCCCACTGCCAGGCGTCGGCGAGGCCGTCGAGCCCGGCGGCGACGGCCCGGTGCGGGATGAGCGCGCCCTTGGGGGCGCCGGTGGTGCCGGAGGTGTACAGCACGAACGCCGTCCGGTCGCCGTCCTCGGCCGCGGGGCGCCAGCCGCCGCCCGGACGGTCCGTCAGCGACACCGGGACGACCGTCAACCCCTCGGTGTCGTCGAGCGGTTGGGTTCCCGCCAGCAGGGTGGCGCCGCTGTCGCGCAGGATGTGCGCGCGCTCCACCGGCCCGGAGTCGGGCGGCAGCGGCACCACCGGCACGCCCGCCAGCAGGCCGCCCACCACGGCCGCGACCGTCTCCGCGGTGGGCCGGGCCGGCACCGCGAGGCCGGGCGCCCCGGCGACGCGCTCGGCCACCGCCCCGGCGGCGCCCAGCAGTTGCTCCCAGGACAGGGCGGTGCCGTCCACCACCACCGCGTCCGCCCGGTCCCCGTACCCGCCGTCGAGTGCTGTCAGCAGTCCCATGCCGCCCGACTCTACGAGCCGGGGGCCGCCGTACGCAGCAGCGCCCCGCCCAACTGCGGCGTTACCGAAACCCGCCGCGCCCTTTACCGAACCCGGTGGCCTGGCGGGGCCATACCGACGGCCGTCTCGGACTATGGCCGGGCCGGTCGGCTGCCGATGGGATGGGGGCGCCCCGGTCGGACCGGACCGGGCCTTCCGTCTCTTCGAGGAGTCTCCTTGGGCATGCACCCCGCCACCGCGGGCACCCGACGCTCCACCGCGCTGCGGGCCGCCGCGCTGCTCGCCGTCGGGGCCACCGCCCTGACGGGCGCCACCGCCACCGCGCGGTCCGCCGCGCACCTGCCCTCGTTCAAGCTGCGCCCGGCCTCGGCCGGGCAGATCGACGCGGTCGGCCGGGTCGCGCCGATATCGACCTCGGACTGCGTCGCGCAGATCGGCATCCACTGCTACTCGCCGCTGCAGTACCGCACCGCCTACCACCTGGACCCGCTGTACCAGCAGGGCGTGACGGGCAAGGGCCGCACCATCGTGATCGTGGACTCCTTCGGCTCGCCGACGATCCAGCACGACCTGGAGGTGTTCGACAAGCAGTGGGGCCTCCCGGACACCCAGGTCGAGGTGGTCAAGTGGGGGGACGTCCCGGTGTTCGACCCCACCAACGGCGACCACACCGGCTGGGCGGGCGAGACCACCCTGGACGTCGAGTACGCGCACGCGATCGCCCCCGACGCGCACATCGTGCTGGTGGAGACCGGCGTCGCGGAGACCGAGGGCGTCACCGGCCTGCCCGAGATGATGGACGCCGAGAAGGCCGTCATCAAGTCGCACGACGTGGACGTGGTCTCGCAGAGCTTCGGCGCGACCGAGAACACCTTCCCGGGCTACGACAAGGGCGACTTCAAGTCGATCGAGAAGCTGCGCCACGCCTTCAAGTTCGCCGCAGCCCAGGGCGTCACGGTGCTCGCCGCCTCCGGCGATAACGGCGCGACCGACGCGATGGAGAACGGCAGCGACCTGTACCCGTACAGGGTCAACTCCTGGCCGTCCGCCGACCCGCTGGTCACCTCGGTCGGCGGCACCCAGCTGACCCTGGACAACGCGGGCAACCGCACCGCGCCGGACAAGGTCTGGCACGACGACTACGGCGCGGCGGGCGGCGGCGTCTCCGGCGTCTTCGAACGCCCCTGGTACCAGGCCTCGGTGGCGAACGTGACCGGCAACCACCGCGGCACGCCCGACATCTCGATGAGCGCGGCCGTGGACGGCGCCGCCTGGACGTACGAGTCCTACGACCCGACCCGGGTCGGCTGGCACCTGGTCGGCGGGACCAGCGAGGCCACGCCGATCTTCTCCGGCGTGGTCGCCCTGGCGGACCAGCTGGCGGGCCACCGCCTCGGGCAGCTCAACCCCCGCCTGTACGGGCTGGCCCTGCTGCCCCAGCAGGTCAGCGGCATCACCGACGTCACCGCGGGCGACAACTCCTGGGACGCGGTGACCGGCTACCAGGCCGCCAAGGGCTACGATCTGGCCTCCGGCCTCGGCACCGTCGACGGCACCCGCTTCGTGCACGCCCTCGCGGGCCGCTGACCCGCCGCGCACGACGAAGGGCGCGGTCCCCGAGGGGGCCGCGCCCTTCGCCTTCCGCCGAGCGGTCAGCCCTTGCGGGCCTTCACCTCGTCGGTGAGCTGGGGCAGGACGGTGAAGAGGTCGCCGACGACGCCGTAGTCGACGAGTTCGAAGATCGGGGCTTCGGGGTCCTTGTTGAC